>JAEEGY010000113.1 GCA_016280565.1 Fretibacterium sp. | reverse complement strand
GACCCCCAGGCCCACCCCAAGGATCCGGTTGCGGGGAATGCCCGCCTGCACGATCAGCTGATCCACAAGCAGGCCCAGGCGCTGCATATAAAGGTCGGAGAACTCAAAATTTCTCCGAAGCCGGATCATATCGACGATCTCGCCGGCCACGTTGACCACAACGGCGGTGACGTGGTGCATCGTGATGTCGAGCCCCACCGCCGCCCGGGCATCCTTCACGATGGAGTAGTCCCTTGCGTTGCGCCCGCCGGTGTTCTCCCGGTATCCGCTCTCCCGCACCAGGCCGTCCTTCAGCAGCGCGCTCAGGTTGGCGTGGATGGTGGGGAGGGAAAGGGATAACTGCGCGGCGAGCTCCGGCTTGGTCAAGGAAGGACTGCTGAACAGCAGCTCGTAGATCCTTTTCCGGTTGCGAGCTTTGATATCCGCATTGATCGTAATGGTGTCAGGACCTGTCATACGCCCGCCCCCTTCAGAAAATTATTAACTTATTCTATCATGTCTTCTTAAAAATGGAAGGGCTTTTGCAAAATGTACTTATAAAATGAGCACTCAAGCCATCTCATCTGTGGACAATGTGCGATTTGACAAAATAGGCGAGAGGAGGTATAGTTTAAAAACCGATTGGTAAAACCACTTTATAAACAAAAAAACTGAAGGAGGAATGGGAGTATGGCAGTAAGGGGAAGCATCCCAAAGACCATGAAGGCGTTGGTGGCCTACTCGAAGGACGATTATCGCTTCGAAACGGCTTATCCAACGCCGGAGTGCGGCCCTGACGACATCATCATCAAGACGGAAGGCTGCGGCATCTGCACCTCGGATGTCAAGTGCTACCACAAGGCAGCCCGGTATTGGGGGGACGACGTGCAGCCGGCGTGGGTGAAGCCGCCCTTCATCCCGGGGCACGAGTTCTTTGGCCGGGTCGTCCAGCTGGGTGAGAACGTCGAGGGCTATGAGCTGGGCGAGCGCCTGACGGCGGATCAGATCGTTCCCTGCGGGAAGTGCAAGTTCTGCAAGAGCGGACGGTACTGGATGTGCCAGCCCCACGATATGCTGGGCTATATGTCCTACACCAACGGCGGCATGGCCGAGTACGTCCGCTACACCAAGAACTGCGTCGTCCACAAGGTGCCGTCGGATCTGGCCTTTGAGAAGGCGCTGCTGATCGAGCCCTTCTCCTGCTCCAAACACGCCGTGGACCGCGCGTCGGTCACCAACGAGGACGTGCTGGTCATCGCCGGCGCGGGGACGCTGGGCCTTGGGATGATCACCTACGCCAGGATGAAGAATCCAAAGTGTCTCATCGCTCTGGACATGGTGGATGCGCGGCTTGAGAGGGCGAAGGCGTTTGGCGCGGACCTGACGTTCAACCCCGGAAAATGCGACGTGGAGAAGGAGATCAAGGCTCTGACGGAGGGCTATGGATGCGACATCTACATCGAGGCCACGGGACATCCTTCCAGCGTCATCCAGGGGCTGAAGCTCATCCGCAAGATGGGGACCTTTATCGAGTTCAGCGTTTTTGGACAGGAGACCACGGTGGACTGGTCCGTCATCGGGGACGGGAAGGAGCTCAATCTTCTTGGCTCCCACCTCAGCCCCTATGCCTACCCGTTCGTCATCGAGAACATGGCGAATGGCAAGATCAAGACGGACGGCGTCGTGACCCACCTGTTCAAGCTGGAGGAGTGGGAGAAGGCCTACGAGCTCGCCGCCGGCGGGTGCGGAGACCTCAAGGTTGGCTTCAAGTTTGATTAAGCCCTTTTATCAATTATCTATACTTAAGGAGGAAGAGGAGAATGAGTAAAAAGTTTTTGCTGGCTGTTGCCGTGCTGGCCACCGCGCTGGTGGGAGTCGCTTCGGCGGAGATCAACTGGAGAGCGTATGAGGGCACCACGCTGAACGTCATGTTCAACGAGCACACCTATGCCCAGGCAATCATTGCGAAACTGGCGGACTTTGAGAAGCTGACCGGCATCAAGGTCGTGTATTCCACCACGCCGGAGACCAACTACTTCGACAAGCTGAACACCGCCCTCAGCAGCCGCACGGGCGACCCGGACATCTTCATGACCGGCGCATATCAGACCTGGGAGTACGCCCCCGCGGGCTACATGGAGGACTTGGACCCCTACATCAAGGACAGCAACAAGACCTCCGCGGCCTACAAGTATGACGACTTCATCCCCGGCATCATCAACGCCCTGCGCTGGGACCTCGTTCCGGGGCACGCGGTGGGCATCGGCAAGCTGTGGGCTCTGCCCATGGGCTGGGAGATCAACACCCTGACCTACAACAAGAAGATCTTTGAGGCGAAGGGCCTGAAGGCGCCGAAGACCACGAAGGAGCTGTATGACGTTTCCGTCGCCCTGAAGGAGCACGCGGGCAGCGGCACCTACGGTCTGGCCGTCCGCGGCACCCGTGACTGGGGCACCATCCACCCGGCGTATATGTCCCTGTTCGCCACCTGGGGCGGGAAGGACTTTGAGATCGAGAACGGCAAGCTGGTCTGCAAGCTGGACTCCAAAGAAGCCATCGCCATGACCGATTACTGGGTCAAGCTGATCAAGGCGGGCGGCGCTCCTCAGTGGTCCACCTACGGCTGGGAGCTGTGCGGCGCGGACCTGGGCGCGGGCAAAGCGGCCATGATGTGGGACGCGGACCGCGGCGGCTACACGCAGAACGTCAAGGGCGCGTCCGCCGAGGCGGGCAACCTCGCGTTCAGCGGCATTCCTCTGCCCGAGGGCATCACAGTGCAGCGCTCCAACCTCTGGACGTGGGCCATGGGCATGAACGCCTACTCCAAGAACAAGGACGCCGCATGGTACTTCCTCCAGTACTTCACCACCCCCGAGTTCATGCTGTACTCCGGCACCGAGGGCGCCTGCACCGACACGCCGCGCCAGTCCGTCATGAACAGCAAGGCGTATAAGGACATCGTGGGTGAGGCTGAGGGCTACCTCCAGACCTTCGCGGAGGTCTCCGCCAACGCCAGCATCTTCTTCACGCCGCAGCCGTACTTCTTCGAGACCACCACGATGTGGGCCGAGGTCCTTCAGGACCTTGTGGTCACCAACAAGTACGCTTCCACCGAGGAAGCGATGAAGCAGCTGGCCGAGCGGCTCACCGACCTGGTCTCCGACCTCGAAGTGAAGTAACCTCGTTTCAAATGTAAACCCTTAACAGGGAGCCCATAAGCATTGAGGGGTTATCCCGCCCCTCAATGCTTTTCTTTAAAGTCAGGAGGAATCAGTATGTCTGAAACCGGAGAGACTCTCGACCTGAACAAACTGCCGTTCAAGACCCGGGTCCGCCCATACCTGATTGTCGCGCCGGCGCTGATCATCACGATCGGCATCATGATCCCGTTCATCATGGCGATCTTTCTTTCATTGACGAACTACTCTTTCCGGCGTCCCTCGTTCACCTTCGTCGCCTTCCAGAACTGGAGCCGAATCCTGAGCTCAAGGGAGTTCTGGCACGCGCTGTGGGTGACGGTCCAATACGCCTTCTTCAGTACGGTGGCGGAGATGGTCCTTGGCGTCTGCATCGCCATGCTGCTCAATAGTCTGAATAACTGGTTCTCGAAGTTCCTGCGGGTGGCCCTGATCTTCCCGCTGATGATCGCCCCCATCACGGCGACCATCGTCTGGCAGCTCATGCTGAACAGCTCCGTGGGGATCGTCGAGAAATTTCTGAACCTCTTTGGCGTGTATAACTTCCCCTGGGCCGCCGCCCCCGCCACCGCCATGATGACCGTGGTGATGATCGACCTGTGGGTCAACACGTCCTTCGTCATGCTCCTTGTGCTGGCGGGCCTTCAGTCCCTTCCGAAATCCCCCTTTGAGTCCGCCAGGATAGACGGGGGAAGCGCCTGGTTCAACTTCGTCAACCTGACGCTCCCCATGCTGAAACCCAGCCTTTATATCGCCCTGTTGTTCCGTCTGATGGCCGCGCTTCAGGAGTACGCCATCATCTTTGGCCTCACCAAAGGCGGCCCCGGAGACACCCTCATGAACCTCTCGCTGACCTCATACCAGACGGGCTTCAAGTTCCAGAGAATAGCGCAGTCGCTTCCGTATATCCTGGTGCTGTGGCTCATCGTCTTCTTCGCGGCCAAGTTCATCGTCAAGAAGCAGAGAGCCGCCCAGAGACAGGCCTCGGGCCTCGAAAGCTGATCAAGGGAGGGACGAAAATGAATAAAGGTTCCGACAGGCAAGGAAGCCTTAGTGTCGCGGGCGGCGCAGGATGCGCCCACTTGCGAGCGACCAAGCGCCTTTTGTCCATCACGCAGAACGGGCTCCTGCTGATCTACGCGGTCTTTGCCCTGTTCCCGCTGCTGTGGATGGTGATCCTGTCCATCAAGTCGGACACACAGATGTACACCACGACCTTCGCCTTTACGCCGACGCTCTCCAACTACACGGAGGTCCTCCTGAAGACGGACTATTTCAAGTACCTCCTGGACAGCCTGATCGTCGCGGGGGGCGCGGTGGTCATTTCCGTCATCGCCGGTGTCCCGGCGGCCTATGCCCTGGCGCGCTACGACTTCAAGAAGAAGGAGGACATCGCCTTCCAGATACTCTCCTTCAAGTTTGCGCCGGAGATCCTGGTGGTGCTCCCGCTGTTCATGATCTACCAGACGCTCCACCTGTACGACACGTACTTTGGCCTGATCTGGGTCTATCAGCTCATCTCCATGCCGCTGCTCATCTGGGTGGTGAGGGGCTACTTTGAGGATATCTCCGTGGAGATCGAGCACGCGGCCCAGGTGGACGGCTATTCGTGGTATCAGATCTTCTTCAAGATGCTGCTGCCGCTCATCAAGCCGGGCCTGGTGTCCGCGGCGCTTTTGGCGTTCATCTTCGCGTGGAACACCTTCACGTTCCCGCTGCTGCTGGCGGGCTCCAAGATCCAGCCCATCACGGTGGCCATCACGAAGTTCCTGGGCACCGACACGGCCCATTACGGGCAGCTGGCGGTGGCGGCCACGGTGTCGGCGTTGCCCGCGATCATCTTCGCGCTCTGCATCCAGAAACACCTTGTGCGCGGCCTCAGCTTCGGCGCGGTGAAGGGATAGGTGACCCGCTATGGCAAGGATAACGCTTGAAAATGTCAGCAAGACCTTTGGCCGGGTGAAAGCGCTGGACGGCGTCAGCCTGGACGTGAAGGACAAGGAGTTCTTCGTCCTGTTCGGACCCGCGGGGGCCGGCAAGACCACGATCCTCAACTGCATCGCCGGCATCGCCATGCCGGATGAGGGCGTCGTCAAATTCGACGGCGAGGTCATGAACCTGGTGGAGACGGCAAAACGCAACGTCGCCATGGTCTTTGAGAACTACGCGCTGTACCCGCAGATGACGGTCTATGACAACATGGCGTCCCCCCTGAGGAGCAAGCTCTACCGGGAGAACGAAGTGGTCATCCGGGAGCGGGTCACGGCGGCCGCGAAGATGATGAAGATGGAGAACCTTCTGGAGCGTCTTCCCAGCCAGCTCTCCAACGGGCAAAAGCAACGTGTGGCCATGGGCCGCGCCCTGGTCCGCACGCCCAACGTCTTTTTGATGGACGAGCCGCTGGCGCACCTGGACGCGAAGCTCCGCAACGCAATGCGCACCGAGCTGAAGGAGATGCAGGCCAACTTTGGCACCACCAGCATCTATGTGACGCACGACTTCATGGAGGCCATGTCCCTGGGTGACCGCATCGCCATCGTCAACAAGGGGAAGATCGTGCAGGTGGGGACCCCGGACGACATCTACTACCTCGCCCGCAACGAGTTCGTGGCGCAGCTCATGGGCGACCCGGAGATCAACCTGCTGTCCGGCGTGCTGAAGAAGAGCGGCGAGACCTTTGCCCTGGTGACGGAGGGCTCGGAGTTCGTTTTGCCGCCGGACGGCCAGACGCGCCAGCTCACGCAACGCGACAGCGGTGCGGCGTTGGCTCGGTCGGCTGTGTCGGAGCAAGACGCGGGGCGTCTTGCGGAGGCCGGCCCGCTCATGGAAAAACTGGCCCCCTACGAGGGCAGGGCGGTGGACATCGGCATCCGGCCCCAGCACGTCAAATACTCCTTTGAGGACCGGCCCGGCTTCCGGCCCTATCAGGTGTACAGCTATGAGAGTATCGGCAACAAATCGGTCATCGAGGCATACAGCGGGAATATCCAGGTGAGGATGATCGCGCCCAACGGGCTGACCGTCAAGATCGACCAGCCCATTTACGTAGATTTCCACCTGGACCACACGATGTTCT
>JAEEGY010000112.1 GCA_016280565.1 Fretibacterium sp. | reverse complement strand
TTCAGCCTCAACAACAGGCTCCGACTCAACGACCGGTTTCTCCGGGACAGGTTCAGGTTCAGCCTCAACAACAGGCTCCGGCTCAATGGCCGGTTCCTCCGGGACAGACTCAGGCGGCGGTTCAGCCTCGACAACAGGCTCCGGCGTGACTGCCGGTTCCTCCGGGACAGGCTCGGGCTCTACCGCCGTTGCCTCCGGCACAGGTTCTGGCGTAACAACCTCCCCCGATTCCGACATGACATCGGGAACAACGATTCCGGGCTCTGACGCTTTGGCGCTCCGAGCAGAGACACGCGAAAGGACAACAGGCTCCTCCTCGAACTCCGCCTCGATGACGGGTTCCTGATCCAGCGTTCTGATATTCCGGCCGGTTCTCCCCACAAACTCAGCATCAACGACGGACTCCACCTCATTCACAGAGTCCTCCGTCATAAGACGGGCAGTTGCAACCGACTTCTCCGCCGCGCTCCTGCGCCTTCTTGTGTGGGTTTTCCTTTCAGCCATCGCAGAATCCCTCCATCATGCCCGCTTCTCCCCTACTTATCCCTTTCATTACTTCTATTATATATAATCATGCGTTTTATGCCACGCCCGACTGGCCATTTTCCATCATGACCTTTCTCCATTATATAGGATACAGATAATATCCATGACGGGTCATCATTCAAAAAATCTGCTTATAATGAATTTATTATTGCTTAATCTTGACAGAATTATATTATAAGCATAAAATACAAATAGCTAAGCAATAAAATCTAATTTTTATTTGCTTATATCTAAGGAGGGAGTAATATGACTGCTTCGCGTGAGTATCCAGGGATAAAGGAGATCTTCGGCTCAATGGTGTTTGACCGCCGGGAGATGCGGGAGAAGCTCAACCCGGACGTTTACGAGCAGGTCGTGGCCGCGATGGAGGGCCGTCAGAAGCTCGACCCGGCGGCGGCGGACGCGGTGGCCCTGGCGATGAAGGAATGGGCCATCGCTCAGGGGGCAACGCACTGGGCCCACTGGTTCCAGCCTCAGACGGAGCTCACGGCCGAGAAGCACCAGGCCTTCACCATGCAGGGGCCGGAGGGCGCGCCCATTGACGTGTTCCGCGGAAAAGACCTTGTTCAGGGGGAGCCGGATGCCTCGTCGTTCCCGTCAGCGGGCACGCGCTCCACGTTCGAGGCCCGCGGCTACAGCGCATGGGACATCAGCAGCCCCGCTTTCATCGTGAAGAGCCCCAAGGGCGGGACGCTCTGCATCCCCTCGGTGTTCCTTTCCTTCGACGGCACGCCTCTGGACCTCAAGACCCCTCTGCTCCGGGCCATCGACGCGCTGGAGAGCCGCTCGCTGAAGCTGTTGAAGCTCTTTGGCCAGCGGGGAGTGAGGAATGTCCGCATGACGGTTGGCGCAGAGCAGGAATACTTCTTGCTGGACAGGCCACGGGCGCAGCTCCGGCCGGACATCCGCTTCTGTGGCCGCACGCTGATCGGCGCCCAGCCCGCCAAGGACCAGCGGCTTGACCACCACTATTTTGGGGCCATCCCGGCGCGAGTGCTGAGCTATATGGAGGACGTGGAGCGGGACCTGGCGCGCCTGGGGATCTCCGTCCTGGCACGCCACAACGAGGTGGCCCGCTGCCAGTTTGAGTTCGCCCACCTGTTCTCCGACGCCAACACCGCCTGCGACCAGAACCAGATATTGATGGAGACCATGAGACGGCTTGCCCGTCAGCACGACCTGCGCCTGCTGTTCCACGAGAAGCCCTTTGACGGTATGAACGGTAGCGGCAAGCACACGAACATCTCCCTGATGGACAGCGAGGGCCGCAACCTCCTCAAGCCCTCCAACAACCAGCGGCGCAACATCATCTTCCTGACGTTCCTGTCCGCGGTGGTGCTGGGCGTGTCGAAGTTCCACAGCCTGCTTCAGGCTTCCACCGCCAACGCAGGCAACCTGTTCCGCCTCGGCGGGCATGAGGCCCCGCCCTCCATTATCAGCGTCTACCTGGGCTCCGCTCTGACGGACCTGCTGCGGCGTCTGGACCAGGCGGATGTGTCTTTACCGGAAAAAAGCGCGATGGACCTGGGGCTGGCAAAGCTGCCCTCTATCACCCCCGACGCCAGCGACCGCAACCGCACCTCGCCCGTTGCCTTCACCGGAGACAAGTTTGAGTTCCGCGCGCCTGGCTCGTCCCAGTCCATCGCCCTGCCGGTGACGATGTTCGCCTCGCTGTGGGCCTGGGGCGTGGACCAGCTCACCCGCATGATCGAGGCCCGGAGCGTGAACGGCAAGGACCCGATGGACGTGGCGCTGGACGCGGTGAAGGAGGCCTTCAAGCAGGGCAGCAATATCCTCTTTGAGGGCGATGCCTACACCCCGGAGTGGCACAAGGAAGCGAAACGCCGCGGGCTCATCGAGGCAGAGACCATCCCTGGAAAGATCGATCTGCTGCTAAAGCCGGAGAACAAGGCCATGCTGGAGGAGCTGGGGGTCTACCGTGCGCACGAGCTGGAAAACCTTCACGACATCCGCATGGAGTCCTTCGCCACAAGTCTGGAGGTGGAGGCGGCGGTGCTCTACGATATGCTGTGGGAGGGGGTCCTGCCCGCGCTGTCGAAGCAGCTCATTCTGGAGAAGAAGTCCCTCTCCGCGCTGGACGGGATGGAATTCCCGGAGGGCGCGATTTGGAAGGATTACATGAAGGGTTTAGGCTGCGCCAAGGCGGCGCTTATCAAGGACGCAAACCGGCTGTCCGAGCTCAAGGGCAAACTGGCCGGCATGTCCGCTCATGAGCGGGCGGATTTCCTGACGGGAACGATCATCCCGCACATGGACACGATACGCGCACGGTGCGACGCAGCGGAGCTGACCATCGCGGCGGATATCTGGCCCTACCCCATCTACCGCAACCTGTTGTCGCTTTCGGCGTAGAGGCGGCGCCATGACGCAGAAACTGTACTACGAGGACCTGTACCGGACGGAGTTCGACGCTGCGGTACTGCGGCATGAGGAGGGAAAGGAGGGCGTCCGGGTCATTCTGGACCGGACGCTCTTCTACCCCGGCGGGGGCGGCCAGCCCTGCGATAAGGGGACACTGGGCGGGCAGAACGTGTTGGATGTTTTCGAGGAGGGGGAGGAGATCGTTCACCTCCTCGACGGACCAATCCCGGAGGGCGAAGTTCACGGGGGCATTGATTGGGACCGCCGTTTTGAGCTGATGCAGCAGCACCTTGGCCAACACCTCCTGGCGGCCGTGCTTTTCAAGCGTTTTGAGCTTCGCACGTCGCGCATGAGGATAGAAGGCGACGACGTCTCGATGGATTTTGACAACACCCATGTGGATGAGGAGACCGTCCGGCAGGCCGAGGCAGAGGCCAACGAGGCCATCTGGCGGGACATTCCCGTTGAGATCCTCTACCCCAGCTTCGACGAGGTGAAACTCCACGCGCGGAAGCTGCCGCCCAAAACGTCCGAGCCCATCCGCATCGTTAAAGTCGGCGACCTTGACTACGTGCCCTGCTGCGGACTGCACGTGCAGCGTACCGGCGAGGTGGGCATCATCAAGGTGACGTCGCTGGAGAACCACAAGGGCGGCACGCGTGTCCACCTGCGGTGCGGGCGGGCTGCGTTTCGCTGGCTTGATGTGGTATGCCATGAGGCGCGGCGGGTGCAGCTTGAGCTGACCTGTGGTCCCGACGGGATGTTCCAGCGCGTTTTGCATTTGAAGGACGAGATGCGGGAGCTGACGTCGCGGAACGGCGAGCTGCTGGACCAGGCAGCGGCGGCCCTTGCGGAGGAACTGCTGCAAAATGCGGAGCACGCCGGGGAGCATGTTTTGGTGTCGTATGTTTTGGACGGCGCGGGACAGGGGGGCCACGAACCCCTTCCCGGCGGCGAGGTGAAACGGCTGTTTCATGCCCTGACGCAGCGACCCGGCGTTGTGGCCCTGCTGGCCGGGACAGACGCTGAGGGCGTCTCCCTGCTTTTCGGCTGTCACCGCGAAGACAAGAGGGTCGATGTGCGCGGAGCCTTTAAGCAGGCCGCGGAGATGACCAGTGTTCGGGGCGGCTGCTCCCCCTGCTGCGCCCAGGGGCACGGCCACCTCTGTGAGGCACAGGAACAAACCCACGCCAAACTTCAGGCAGCTCTCGATGTGGCGGCGGAGGTCATAAGGCAGGCGCTATCCTCCGGGCAATAGTCCATTTTGCCTCTTTCGTGTCCTCCATTGACATCAATCGGCTCTTCATCTGCGTTCATCCATGGACCGAGGACAAAGCCGATATCCGCGCCCAGGGCAACATCCACGATATCCTCTTCCA
>JAEEGY010000111.1 GCA_016280565.1 Fretibacterium sp. | reverse complement strand
GGAGATCCTGACGGGCACTTACTTTGCGCCGCTGGGTTTTTCAAGGGGCCTGCCCGCCATTCTGCTGGGGCATGTCATTGGCTGCGTCATGCTGTTTTTTGCGGGGCTTATTGGCGGCACGGTCCGCAGGAGCTCGATGGAGACCGTCAAGATGAGCTTTGGCAGCAAGGGCGCTTTGCTTTTCTCCGTTTTGAACATTGTTCAGCTTGTCGGCTGGACTGCCATAATGATCTATGACGGCGCTCTGGCGGCAAACGGGGTTTTTGACATCAGCAACTGGGCCTGGTGTACGGTCATTGGGGCCCTGATCATTCTATGGATAATGATTGGCATCAAAAACCTTGGCAGGGTCAATACCGTTGCGATGGCAGCGTTGTTTGTCCTGACGGTCATTTTATGCTTCGTTGTTTTTGGAAAAGGCTCAATACAGGATGTCGCGGGAGACGGCATCAACTTTGGCGCCGCGGTGGAACTCTCCGTTTCCATGCCGTTGTCCTGGCTTCCGCTCATCAGCGATTACACAAGAGAGGCAAAGGCCCCCGTTAAGGCCACCGCGGTCAGCGCTGTTACATACGGCGCGGTCAGTTGTTGGATGTATATCATCGGCATGGGCGCCGCCATCTTTACCGGGGAGTCGGACATCGCTCAGATCATGGTCAAGGCGGGGCTGGGTGTCGCAGGCCTTTTGATCATCGTATTCTCAACGGTCACCACGACCTTCCTTGATGCGTATTCCGCCGGTGTCTCCAGCGAGTCCCTTTCTCAAAAGATAAACGGTAAAGGGGTTGCCGTGGCGGTTGCGGTCATTGGCACGTTTGGGGCGGTCTTCCTTCCGCTTGAGGATATCACCGAGTTTCTGTACTTTATCGGATCCGTGTTTGCGCCGATGATCGCCATTCAGATCGCCGATTTCTTTATCCTCAAAAAAAGCAGGGAAGAGAGCGCCTTCTGCTTTAAAAATCTTATCGTTTGGCTGATTGGATTTATTGTTTACAGGCTTTTGATGCGCGTCGATACCGTTGTGGGCAACACTTTGCCTGATATGGCTATCACGATCACGCTCTGCGTGTTGATGGACAAAGCCGGAGAAAGATATGGAAGGCGATAAGCGCTGCGTAATCATCGGCGGGGCCGATATCAAAAATTACGAATACATCCGCAGTCAGTTCCGTGGGGATGATTACGTCATTTTTTGTGACAGCGGGTTGAAACATCTGGAGGGTCTGCGTGTGAGCCCCGGTCTGATCGTCGGAGACTTCGATTCACACGAAGACCCCCATCTTGATGTGGAAACCATCGTGCTTCCGTGCGAAAAGGATGATACGGATACGGTATTTGCCGCCAAAGAAGCGGTCAAAAGAGGCTTTAGTGATTTCCTTTTGATTGGCGTCGTCGGGGCGAGGCTTGACCATACCCTTGGAAATGTGTATATCCTGTTTTACCTCGATTCGCTGGGGAAGAAAGGCCGCATCATCGACGATTATTCCGAAATGGAGATTGTTTCTGACGCTCCGGTCTCCATCGGCGGTCAGTATCCGTTTTTTTCTCTCCTGAATGTGACCGGCTGCGCCAGGGGCATTACCGTTACCGGGGCAAAATACCCGTTGACCGATGCGGAGATATCCTGCGAATATCAGTATGGCATAAGCAACGAAGTGCTGCCCGGCAAAGAGGCGGTCGTGTGTGTAAAAAAGGGGAAACTGCTTCTTATTAAGGTCCGGGCATAGGCGCGGCGCGGGGGGACGCGCAAAGATCAACGCCCGCGGAGCGGTAGCCCGGACCGGCGCGCCTCATCAGTTCCACTCCCTGTTGAGCCGGGTCAGATGGTCGATGCGGTTCAGGCTGAACAGGGAATAACCGCGCTCATCGTGCATGAGGATGGATATTGAGGCGGTGTCGAAATGGAACTTCCAGAACCAGGGCCGTGTCATCTCCAGGCAATAGGACACCAGCGGCTTCAGCACCGTCCGGTGGGTGCACAGGGCAATCGTCGTGCCGGCGTGGGCCTGGACCAGACGGTCCACCACGGCGCGGCTTCTCCTGCCCACCTCGTCCAGGCTCTCCATGCCGGGAAAGGAAAGCTCCTCCGGCTGGTGCTTCCACAGGTCCCACAGTTCAGGCTGGTCACGGGCGATGTCGGCTTTCCTCTGGCCTTCCCACGCTCCGAAGGAGATGTTTGTCAGATCGTCCTCAATATGTATCTCAAGTCCCAGGGCCTGGGCGGCGGGCTCAAGGGACTGGACCGCGCGGCGCAGAGGGCTGGAGTAGAGAACTGCGGGATTTAGCTTTTGGAGCGCGGAGGCGATCTGCTCTGCCTGCTGGCGCCCCAATTCGTTCAGCTCAAAATCGCAGCGGCCCCTGAACCGCTCCTCGATGTTCGCGCTGCACTCCCCGTGGCGCACAAGGATGACCGTCGTCCTCTGTTCTTTCATGCCGTTTTGCTCCCCTTCAGGATATGATGCGGGACAGATTTCCTCTGTTCCTGTTATAATTATATAGAATAAAAATCTATTTAGGAGGGATCCTCAATGACGTGACGTGCCGCAAGTCCAGAATGCACGGGATGCATGTTCGTTGAGGGCCTTTCTGACCCTTCACAAAGGCGGTCCAGTCCCCAGGTATAACGGTGCCTGATCTGCTTCTGTATGGCTGCCTGTGTCCTTCCGTGCGCGCGTACCCGCCAGACGGCCTGGGTAAGCGTTTTTTGTTGTTCCCTGTATGGTTTATTTTTTAACGGCAAATGAAGACAAAGGAGCGCTTGTGATGAAGTCTCTGAGAAAATTATCCTGTCTGTTTGTATTTTTGTTGGCTGTTGCATCATCCGTTTCGGCTGCGCCGCTTGACGCCTTCAAGGACCTTGAGGGGACGCTGGATATCGCGGGCGGGACGGCCCATATCCCCGTCATGACCCAGGCGGCCCAGGATATCATGACCTTTAACCCCAAAATCCGCATCACCGTGGCCGGCGGCGGCAGCGGAGTTGGGGTCAAGCAGGTGGGGGAGGGCCTGGCCGGCATCGGCAACACGGGCCGCCCCCTCAAGCCCGCTGAGGTGGAGAAGTACGGGCTCGTGACCTTCCCCTTTGCCATCGACGGCGTGGCCCTGGCCGTTCACCCCGCCAACCCCGTCAAGGCCCTCACGAAGGAGCAGGTGGTGGCCATCTACTCCGGCGCGGTGACGGATTGGAAGGACCTTGGCGGCGAGCCCGGCGCGATCAACCTTTACGGCCGCGAGGACGGCAGCGGCACTCGTGAAACCTTCACGGACAAACTGCTGGGCAAGGCGGAGCTGGCCCCCACGGTGAACGTCGTGAACTCCAACGGCGCCATGAAGACCGCTATCGCTCAGGATAAGCGGGCCATCGGCTATGTGGGCATCGGGCACCTGGACAGCTCCATCGCGGGCGTGGCCATCGACGGGCACGTGCCCTCCCAGGAGAACGCCGCCTCGGGCGACTACCCCGTGGTGCGTGACCTGTTCATGAACACCAAGGGCGAGCCCACGGGCCTGACCGCCGCGTTCATCGACTACATCTACAGCGAGCCGGGCGCGAAGATCATCGAGAAGAGCGGGTATATTCCCATCCCCAAGGGCAAGAAGTGAGAGGTCGCGGATTGTCCCTAACCGGCAGAAAACCCTCTGAGGGGGCCAGGGGGCCCCTCCTCCTTCGGGCGCTGGCCCTCTCCGTGTCGGGCCTGTTGGGGACGGTGATCGCTTTCATCCTGCTTTCTGGAGTTGAGGCCCTGGTGAGGGGGCAGGGCCTCGGCCTCCTTGGCGCGGCGTGGAACCCGGCCGGGGGGAAGTTTGGCATCCTCACGATGATCCAGTGCTCCCTTCTGCTGGCGTTCTCTTCCCTGTGCCTGGGCTGGTTCCTCTCGTTAGGGTGCTGCTGCGCGCTGAACGGCCTCGCGCCCCGCTGGGCTGCGCGGGGGCTCCTGGGGCTGCTCACGATGATGACTGCGGTGCCCACGGTGGTGTATGGCTTTGCGGCCGTGTTCCTCCTGGTCCCGCTCATCCGTGACGCCCTGGGGGGGACAGGCTTCTGCTGGCTGACGGCGGGGCTGCTGCTGGCCCTTCAGGGAGTTCCCACCATGACCTTTGTCATGGACGGGGCGGTTCGCTCCCTCGCTGCGGAGACGCGGCTCACGGCCACGGCGCTGGGACTGTCGCCTGTCCAGCACCTCAGCCGTGTCGTGCTTCCCCTTGCCTCGCGGTCTCTGCTCTCGGCGGCGGTTTTGGGGCTGGGCCGGGCCGTGGGCGACGCCCTCCTCCCCACGATGCTGGCGGGCAACGCCATACGTTTTGCGCATTCCCCGCTGGACTCCATGCGGACTCTCACGGCTCACATCTCGCTGGTGTTGTCCTCCGATATCGGGGGCGGGGAACACCTCTCGCTGCTTTTGGCGGGGGCGCTGCTCCTGACGTTCTGCGCCGTCTTCAGCCTTTTGGCACGACGGCTGTCCCAACGGGCGCGGGGGGCACGGCTATGAAGGTCAAAGAACTTGTGTTATCAATGCTGGGATGGGCGGCGCTGGCCATCGTTTCGCTGGGGCTGGCGGGGCTTGTGGGCTTCCTTTTTATTCGTGGCCTGCCCGCGCTCAACCTCCGGCTCCTCTTCGGCAGCACCCCGGCGTGGGACGCCCTTCTGGCGCTGAGGCCCGTTTGGGACGGGATATGGCCTGCCGCCGCGGGGACGCTGTCGCTGCTGGCCGTCACCATGGTGCTGGTCCTGGTCCCCGGCATCGCCTGCGGAGTCTACCTCGCCTGTTTCGCCTCGCCCCGCGAGCGGGACTGGATCGGGGAGTGCGTTGACGTGCTGGCCGGTATTCCCTCCATCGTGATGGGGCTGTTTGGGCTGGAGCTCATCATCCTGCTGCGGAGGACGTTCCTGCCGCGGGGAACGACGTGTCTGCTGCTGGCGGCGGCGTGCCTGGCTATTCTGGTGCTGCCGGTGCTGGTGACGGCCACGCGCTCAGCCGTTGAGGCGCTGCCACGCAGCCTCACCCTCACGGCGGACGCATTGGGGCTGTCCCGGGCTCAGGCCGTGCGCCATTTGCTGCTCCCCGCCGCCGGGCCGGGCATCCTGGGCGGCGTCATCCTCGTGATGGGGCGCGCGATGGAGGATACAGCGGTCATCATGCTGACGGGGGCCGTGGCGAATGCGGGGCTCCCCGCCGGGCTCACGGCAAAGTTTGAGGCGCTGCCCTTCAAGATCTATTACACGGCGGCGCAGTACACGAGCTCCGAGGAGCTGGCGCGGGGTTTTGGAACGGCATTGCTGTTGCTGATCCTGTCGTGGACGCTTATTTTGTCCGCCAGGGTGCTCCAGAGACGCCTGGCGCGGCGCTGGGAAGGGGTTGCTTGATTGAAGCTCAGGGGGGGACATACCCCCTGAAACCCCCAGGGGGCCATCTGAAACGAAAAGGGGCTGCTAAACATGTCAGACTCTTATTGCGCGGTGATAAAGGGTTTGCGGGTCTCCTTTGGAGAGCGGGAGATTCTTCATGGCGTCGATGTCTGTTTCCCGGCCAACCGGGTCAGCGTCATCCTGGGGCGGTCCGGCTCCGGGAAGTCCACGCTTCTGCGCTCCCTCAACCGGCTTAACGAATGCTTTGATGGTTATCAGGGCGAGGGAGAGGTACAGGTGCTGCTGGACGGTGCGCTGGTCCCCGTGGAGGGCGAAGGAGCTCCGGCCTTAACAGAGCTTCGCCGCCGTGTGGGCATGGTGTTTCAGTCGCCCAATCCCCTGCCGGTCAGCATCCGGCGGAACATCACCCTGCCCCTGGAGCTGGCAGAGCGGATGTCCCACGCGGAGATTGAGGAGAGCGTGAGGGAGACCTTGACGCGGACAGGGCTGTGGGAGGAGGTCCAGGACCGTCTCGATGCCCCGGCCCAGAGCCTTTCCGGCGGGCAGCAGCAGCGCCTTTGTCTGGCCCGGGCCCTGGCGCTGAAGCCCAGCCTGCTTCTGCTGGACGAACCCACGGCCTCGCTGGATCGGACGGCGGCCCAAAGGGTCGAGGGGATGATTTTGGCGCTGCGGGAAAAGTTCTCCGTCATCATGGTCTCCCACAGTCTCCAGCAGGCGGCAAAGTTAGCGGACTTCGCGGTCGTGATGGCGGACGGTCAGGTCCTCAGAACCTTTGACGGCGCGGGGCTGAATTCCGCGCTGGACGACGGCTCACTGATAAAGATGGCGTTTTGAGGAAATGGGTTACTTTGAGGAACTTGAGGAGCTGCGCCGCGAGGCGTATGTCCGTGCCGTGGTGCGGGCCTCTGAGACCCATGACGTTGTGGGGTATATCGGCTCGGGTATCCCTGTCGGGTTGTTCCACGCCCTGGGGCTCATGGCTATCCCTGTGCATGGAGTGGATGGGGATATACTGAGATTCTCCGAGGAGCAAGGGCTGTGTTCCGTGATCGACTCCACTTTGACGTATGCGAAGACGGATCGATGCCCTCTGATCCACAGCTGCCGCCTGATCGTGGTCGATGACGGGTGTCCGCTGATGGCCGAGAAATTATCCGAACTTCGTGAAAAGGACGTATATGTCTATCGTTTGAATGAGCCCGGCAATATCCAGGGGTTGAGAGACAAATTAGAAAATGTTTACAGCCGCCGCTTTGATGAAAAAATGTCAGACGCTGCAGCCGTGAAAATGAAAGAAATATCGGCGCTGCTGTCCCGTCTGAGGGATCACTCCAGTCTGAGCGGGTCACAGGTCTATATCCTGGAGTATTACCTGAAATTCCTGCCGCTTGGCGAGCGTCTGGATATCCTGCGCGAGGTTTCTGAAAACGTCGGGTCCTCGGATGAGCCGGTTGAGTTTCTGCCCATTCGCGTGCAGAGCGGCGCGGGCATTTACCGTCAGATCGACCGGCTGATGAAGGGGCGGCCTTACCGCATCATCGAAGCCGGGTGCGGCGGTGAAAGAACGAGCTATGATTTTGTGTATCAGTCGTGTCCCTTTGCTGAAGGGGAAAAGATTTGTTACGAGCAGTCATGATCAAACCTTGAGGGAGGTATTTATTATGGCAGATTATCACAAGATGTG
>JAEEGY010000110.1 GCA_016280565.1 Fretibacterium sp. | reverse complement strand
CGGGGCTCGCCGGGGAGGGAGGGCAGGTCCACTTTGACCTGGCCGCCGGCCTGCATGGGGACGGGGAAAAGGGCTCCGGGGGGCTCAAAGCCCGCCTGCCGGAGGTGTCGGCCGCCGGGATGCGTTTAGTCAAGGGGCTGGACGCCGCCATCCTTGTGAGACCGGGGGAGGCCCCCAAACTGTCCTGCACTGGCGAGGTCTTCGGCGGCAAGCTCTTTGGACGCGCGGAGGTGGCCCAGACGGCGGGAGGGGTCCGCCCCGAGGCGATCCTGTCGCTGGTGAACCTTGACCTGTCCACCCTGGCCGCCGCCTTCCCCGCCGCGGCGGAGGCAAAACCGGCCGGCAGGGTGACCTTCACCGCGCGCGTCGCCCATGACCTCTCCGTCACGGGCAGCCTCAAGTCGGAGAAGCTCTCGGCCGCGGGGGTCATCCTCCAAAAGCTGGCGGCGGACCTGAACTACAAAAACAACGTTGCCTCAGGCAAGGTGACGCTGGGGCAGGTCCAGGCCTCCGGGGTCTCGGTCCAGGACCTGGCGGCCAACCTCAGTTACCGGGACGGCCGTGCCGTGCTGGACTCCCTGACGGGCAGGATGGCCCCAAAAGCCACCCTCTCGGCCTCCGGGGGGGCGGACGTGAAGAAGCAGACGATGAGCTTCCGGGCCGGCATCCAAAACCTGGACCTGCGCGCCATTCCACAGCTAAAGGACGCGCAGTTCAAGGGCATCTGCAATTTAGAGGCCAGGGTGGAGGGGCCCTTCTCCAACCCGCGTGCGGCTGTTCACCTGACGGGACGGAACAACCGCGTGGCCAACCTGTCCCTGGGCAACTTAGACGTCTCCGCACAGTACGCGGATAACCAGGTGACGGTCCCGGAGATCCGGATCAAGCTGCCGGGGGGGAGCGTGGCCTTTGGGGGCAAGGTCGCCCTGAACGGGGCCAATCCGAATCTGGACGTTGCCGCCTCCGCCACGAAGCTCGACCTGGCGCAGATATCGAAGGCGCTGGGGCTGAAGGACCCCGTGAGCGGCACGGTGGAGGGCCGGGTGAGCGTCAGGGGCCCCCTGCACGCGGCAAAGGTCGCGGCGCACCTCCGCGCGGAGGACGTGAAGGCCGGACAGAGGCCCCCCGCGGGCCGTGGGGAGCTCCGCGTGCCCTACGCTGTGCTTGACGCCCACGGGGACATGGGAAATGTCAAGGTGGACAAGTTGGAGGCAAAGTTAGGCGGGGCCCTCATCAAGGGGCACGGCCGCTTCGTGGCGGGCAAAAAGCGCCTGATGGACAGCACGGTGAATCTGGGCCTCAGCGTGAAGGGCCTGGAGCTGCGCCCGCTTTTGATCCAGTTCATGGACAACCCGCCGGTGAACGGCGCGCTGGACGGGACCCTGGCACTGACGGGGACCCTGGCGAAGCCCGCCCTCTCCGCAAAGGTGACCTCGCCCCTGATCATCAACAAAATGCAGGTCGACGCCATGACCCTGGAGGTCACCGCGCCCTCGGCGGAGCATTACAGGCTGAGCGCCAGCGGCCGGATGCAGGACTTCACCCTGGCTGTGGACGGTGACATCCAGCGCCGGGGAAAGACGTGGGCCTACAGCGCCGCGACCCGGCCCGTGGACGTGGGGCGGCTGACCGCCGTCCTTGCTCCTCAGGCAAAGGGCCTCGTCGCCGGCAACGCAACGGTGAAGGTGAAGGGAACCGCGCCGGGGAACGCCCCTATTGACATCCAGCTTTCCATGCCGCGGCTGACGGCCATCGACAAGGTGACGGTCCAGAACATCTCCGTGCCCGTCACCGTGCGGCTCGCCTCCAACAAGATCGAGGTGAAGAACGCCCGCGCCGTGCTCAGCGACGGCATCATCCGCTCCGGAGTGGACGTGGACCTTGCAAGATCTACATGGAACGGGACCCTCACCCTGAGAGGGTTGGACATGGGCAAGCTGGCCGCACCCTTCCTGCCGGAGGGGGAGTTGGTGGGCTCCGCGGACGCCAACATCGAGATGAAGGGGAGCTTCGGCTTGTTCCCCACATCCTTCGCCAGCGGCAACCTCACCACCAGCCGCGGCTACCTGCACAAGATGTCCATGCTGAACAGGGTGACGCCTACAAAGCGTATCAGTTTTGAGAACATCCGCAGCACCTTCTTCTGGAACGGCACAGACCTGTTCCTCAACCCCGGCACCCAAGTGACGGCCGGGCCGGATGAGCCGCTCTACCGCTATTTTTCGGTCAACGGCTCGATGGGCATTCCCGGCAAGGGGCTCAAGCTGCTGTTCCAGGGCCGGTTTGACCTGAAGATCCTGGATCAGTTCCTGGGAGCCATGAAGGGAGTGTTCCAGTACATGACGAACACGCTCGTCTCCGGCGGCACTGCCGGCTTCCTGCGCGACGCGGCGGGGAAGATGCTGGGCATCAAGAAGCGGGACTATCAGGACGTCTCCTTCACTCTGGCCAACAGCTGGCAGGAGCTTCGGCTGCTTGACCTGAAGACCACCAAGTCCCTTCAGGACTACCTTCCCGTTGAACGGCTCAACAAGGAGGATCAGCAGAAGGACGATCGTCAGTTCAAGCTGCACCTCAAGTTCCCCACGGGCCCCGGCAGCCATGACCCGGAGGACGCCTCGACCAGCGACCAATTCAAGGAGCAGCTGATTGATAATCTGTTCAATATAGGGAGCTGAAGCGGCAGAAAGCCCCTCTCATGGAGGGAGGCGGCCCGTCAGGGCCGAAAGGGGGGCGTCAAAAAGGCGGCGCCCCAAACCGGAACGCCGTCTTTTTTTGCCGTGCCGTGTTACCGCTTAAGCCGCTTGTTGATCTCCTCGAACTCCCGCCGCATGGCCTCGCTCTCAAAGGGCTGAAGCTGGGGCATGGAGAGCGCGTGGATGGAGTCGAAGAGCGCCAACCCGGAGTGGATGAGGTTCCGCAGATCGCCGGAGCTCCGCACCGTCCGGTAGGTGTTCTCCGCCAGGTCCCGGTTTCGCCGCAGCCCCTGGAGATTCTCCAGGATGCCCTTGCGCTGCGAGTCCAGCAACTCCACATAGAGGCGGGCCACCCTCGCCGTCATGGCGTTGGACTCCGCGTTCAGGGCGAAGGACTTCTGCTGCGCCTCCGTGTAGCCCTTCTGGCGGCTCCGGTTCTGTGCCTCAGTCCGAAGGGCCTCCGCCTCCTTGATGAGGTCAGCCAGACGGGGCTTGTACTCCCCGTCGATCTTCCGCACAAGCTCCTCCTGGGTGTGGATGAGGAGGTCGTTCAGCACTAAGTACATTCCGGTGTAGCGCCGGCTGATCTCCAGGTCATTCTGGTCATTCTGGGCCAGGACCTCCAACTTCTCGACCACGCTCTTCACATTGGCGAAGACCACGGTGTTCCGCAGCAGGTCGTCACCCGTGACGGAACTCAGCAGGACGTCGATCTGCGCCTGGTCCAGTTCCAGCCCCATCTCACGCAGCGCGTCCGCCAGCTGGCCGTTCAGGGAGGCCAGAGCGGCTTCCTTGTTCCGTATCTCCTGATCCAGTTCCTTCAGGCGCTCGTCCACCTTGGCCCGGGTCTTCTTCCAGGGGAGCATGGAGCTCTCCGGCGCCGTGATGCGCTGGTTCCTCAGACGGTCCGCCTCCTGGCGCAGATCCGACAGCTCCGAGCGAAGGGCCGCCGCCTCGTTCCGCATCTCCCCTGCCCGGCCCTGAACTAAAATATCCAGCGCCGTGTCCAGCAGCTTGTTGATCTTTTTCTCACTGGAGCTCTTGTCACTCCCAAACCACGCGGACTCCGGCAGGGTCTCCTGCTCGTCGCGCAGGGACAGGGCTTCCGTCAGGGTGCTGGTCAGTTTTCCCCAGCCCTCAGCCAGATAGTCCGGCAGACCGTCCTGTGAGACGGGGACCTCAACGCCCGAGCTGCCCCAGGAGAAGAACCCCGTCACCGTGTTCCAGCCCTCGGACAGAGTATCCATCCAGCCCCCGGATTCTGCTTTTGCCTCCGGCTCCGCCGCCACAGCAGGGCACGCCAGCCAGCAGAGCAGCAGCAGCCCCCCCGTGCAGAACAAAAGACCTTTTCGCTTCGTCATAAAAACCACCCCTTCCCGTTAGGATAAGATGCCGGGTAAGATGATATACCCGAACGCGCCTCCTATGGTCCGCCATTAACCGCAAATCGCGGGGTGGGATGCGCGGGGTGTCAATCCTCCTCTTTTCCGCGCCAGAACACGCGAAGAGGGGAACCGGTGAAGTCCGCCAGGGCCCGCAGCTCGTTGCGGACGTGGTTCTCGAAGGCAGTGTTCACAATGGAGGGGTCGTTGACAAAGAACACGAAGGTCGGCGGCTCCACCTCAGCCTGAGAACAGTAATAGATGCGGAGCGCACGCCCCTTCCGGTTGGAGGGGAGGCGGTCAAAGGCCAGCACGTCGCGCATCAGGCGGTTGAGCGCATTGGTGGGGATACGGCGGCGGCGCGCCTCGCGCACAGCCAGGACCGTGGAGGCGATCTTCTGCACGCCGCGTCCGCTGAGCGCCGAGGTGAACAGCACGGGGGCCCATGTCAGGAAGGGCAGGTCGTCCCGTATCCGCCGGATCAGTTTGTCGCCAGGCCGGTCCTGTCCGGACATGAGGTCCCACTTGTTGAGGACAAGGACCAGGCCCTTGCCCTTCTCCACCACATGGGCGGCGATCTTTTTGTCCTGATCCGTGCAGGGATCGGCCGCATCCATCAGGAGCAGCGCCACGTCTGAGCGGTCCACCGCGGACAACGTGCGCACGAAAGAGTAATACTCCAGGTTGCGCCCCCCGGAGGAAGGGCTCCTGCCAGACCAGGCGGCGGGCTTCCTCCCGGCCCGGCGCAGCCCCGCCGTGTCGATCAGGCGGAAGCGCTGCCCCTCCAGCGTGACAGAGGTGTCGACGGGGTCGCGCGTCGTGCCCGCCACGGGGCTCACCAGCGACCGCTCCGCTCCCGCCAGCCGGTTCAGCAGAGAGGATTTCCCTACGTTGGGCCGGCCCACGATGGCCAGTCTTACGGCGTCCTCCTCCGTTTCGACCGCGGGGGCCTGAGGCAGCAGCCTGACCAGCAGGTCCAGCAGGTCCTCAAGGTTGCGCTTGTGCAGCGCGCTGATGGGCACGACGTGCTCAAAGCCCAGCGCGTAGGCCTCTGTGGCGTTGTCCTCGTGCTTGATGTCGTCCAATTTGTTGACAGCGACGACGACGGGCTTGCGCCCCTCATTGGAGGACCCAGCCCGTCTCAGAAGGGCGGCCAGTTCCTCGTCGGGAGGGGTGACGCCGGCCTGGCCGTCCAGCACCATCAGGATGACGTCGCATTCCCGGAGCGCCGCTTCCACATGAGCCCGTATCCCCTCGCTGAAGGCCGAGTCCTCGCCGAGGATTCCCCCCGTGTCGATGACATAGAAGGACCGGTCCCGCCACTCCGCCGTGCCATAGAGCCGGTCGCGGGTGACGCCGGGGGTGTCGTCAACGATAGCCTCCCTCCGGCCGATCAGTCGATTAAATAGAGAAGATTTCCCCACGTTGGGCCGGCCCACGATGGCAACAAGCCCATAGGGCGCATTTGAGGTCAT
>JAEEGY010000109.1 GCA_016280565.1 Fretibacterium sp. | reverse complement strand
CTCCTCGCAGTAGGCCGGCAGTTCCTCGGCCAGCTCGCGGTAGGAGAGGGAGAGCCCGTCGTCCCAGTGCCGCCGCCAGGAGCCCAGGTGCACCTCATAGACCGACCACGGGGCCGACAGGGAGAGCGCCTTGTAACGGTTCTGCATCCACTCCGTGTCGCCCCACTGGTACTCCGGCCAGTGGACGATGGAGGAGGTGCGGGGCGGCAGCTCAAACAGGCGGGAGAAGGGGTCCATCTTGTCCTTCCACTCGCCGCGGCTGGTCTGGATGTGGAACTTGTAGAGCTCCCACTTCTTGAGGCCGGGGATGAAGCCCTCCCATATCCCGCTGGAGTCCCACCGGGCGGCCAGAGGATGGGCCCCCGGGTCCCAGCCGTTGAAGTTCCCGACGACGCTCACCGACCGTGCGTTGGGCGCCCACACGGAGAAGGCGACGCCCTCCGTCCCGTCCTTGTCGGTGAAGGGCTGAGCCCCCATCTTTTTGTAGAGGCTGTAGTGCGTGCCCTGCTTGAACAGGAAGATGTCGTAGTCGGTGAGGGGGGAGACCCCGTGGCGTATCGCGTTATTCATGGCGTTCTCCTTTCGACAGACCCGTTGGGAATTTAGCTACCTTACGCTACTCTTATTTTATCAGCGGGCCTCAGCCCGGACAAGCAGAAAAAACGCTGCCGGTTATCAGCCGGCAGCGTCCTTATGCACAAGAAAAAAGTTCAGTGCGCTTCTTCCGCGGAGGCAACCTCGCGGGCCTCGGGACGGTCTCCGCAAGACAACTGTGCCTCGCTCCGACACAGCCGACCGAGCCAACGCCGCGAAGCCTGTGGCTCCGCGTAAGCTGGCTCGTCTGGCCGGAGCAGCCACTGGCCCCAGTCAAAGCGGATCAGGCCGCCCAGGATGTACATGGCAAAGAGGAACAGCGGAGCCGCGCTCCCTAAAAACACAAAGGACAAGGCGAGGAATGAGAAGAGGACCGCGCACTTGCCTTTGTCCGCGCTGTGTTTGGTCAGCTTCTTGAGGTTGGCGTAGGGGATGCTGGAGATCATCAGTAGCCCCACCCCCACCAGCACGCCGGCCATCGCCGCCGGGGGAAGCGCCAGACCCGCCAGGATGAAGGACGCGATGAAGAGCCCCCCCGCAGGACAGGGCAGCCCCTGGAACGGTCCGGGGATGTGGACGACGTTGAAGCGCGCCAGCCGCAGGGCCACGCACAGAGCGAAGAAGCACGCCACCACCGGCCCCAGCACGCCGGCCCAGCCCTTGAGGAACGCGTGGTAAAGCAACAGGGCGGGGGCAACGCCAAAACTGACGAGGTCCGCCAGGCTGTCGAACTCCAGACCAAACTGCGAACCGCCGCCCAGCATCCGGGCCACCTTCCCGTCCAGCCCGTCAAAGATGACGGCGAAGAAGATCAGCCACGCCGCCGGCACGTAACGCCCGCTCATCGTCAACATCAGCGAGAACAGCCCGCAGAGCAGGTTGCCACTCGTCACCATATTAGGCGCGATCTGCTTGAACTCCAGGGGCTTACGCTCCCGTTTGTGTCTTTTCAACAGTTTCATCTTTCAACCACTCCCAGGAGGGAGACGCCGGCGTAGACCTTATCCCCCATGTTGATGTGTAATCTTACCTCTTTGGGCAGACAGACGTCAACCCCGGGTGTCACTGTTCTGTGATAAAGTCACCAGGTAAGTGGTCCAGGAAAATGTCACTTTCCAGGATAATGAGGAGTATGAAACAGGAGCGAGTGGCATTGACCATGAAAGAATTACATCGCGTGAAAGTAATGGAGCGGCTGTGCAGGGGAGATCTGAGCAATCAGGAAGCAGCCGGCGAACTCGGTATGAACCGTACATGAACCTTTGATCACTGACCTTATCTCTCTTTCATCTTTTTGGGGTCCTTGACTTGGGGACCACTATAGAACGACCACCGGCTTTGGCCGGAGGTCGTTCAGTTCACCGGACAAGCCCCTGCCTTATGACCTCCTCCGACGCGTCGAGGGCCGCTCGCTCCACGGACTGGGCGCCAGAGGCCTATCACCGCAGAAACGACTGGGGACGGAGGATTCCATACCTGAAGCACGTGGCAGGGCTTCCGTATGATATGATTGAGTCAGGTGAAGGCGGCCTTCTGCGCGTGGCGGGCAAGTTGGTCCTCAACAGTGCGCCGTTGTCAGAGGACAGGGCCGGAAAGCCTTGCGGGCGTTTCCCCTGCCTCTTCAACTTGCGTCTGATGAGGTATGGCTGCTCAGCGATTCACCGGGGGGGCGACTCCCGCTGCCTGGGGCCAGCAAAGTCAGACGAGTGTTCTAAAGTCGTGCTGCTCCTCGTCTTTTGAATTTAATCTCAGTTAAAGGAGAGACCCGTGATGAAAAAAATACTTTGCCTGATGCTGGCGTTCTGCCTCATAATGTCCGCGTCCGCTGCGATGGCCGATGGCGGCGACTGTGGTGATGGGTTGAAGTGGGATTTCAGCAATGGCACGCTCACCATCAGTTACACCGGCAGCGGGTCAGGAGCCATGACAGACAACTCAAGCCCCTGGGCCTCACACAGTAAAAACATCAGGACGATCATTATCGGGGAAGGTGTGACCCATATCGGAGCAAGCGCTTTTTATCAATACCATAATCCTACGCGTCTCATTATCTCTGATACCGTCACCACTATCGGGGATAGTGCCTTCTATGCCTGCTGGGGGATCAATTCCCTCACCATGGGTAAGCGTGTTGAGACCATCGGCAAAGAGGCATTCTTGAACTGTTCGGGGTTCAAAACGCTCATCCTGCCCGATACCTTGGACCACATTGGCCGTCGGGCCTTCTATCAGTGCTTCGAGCTTGAAAAGCTTACCTTTATGGTTCCGGAGGATAAGCTGCACGACCTGGAGGTCGGCTCGGAGGCTTTCGGCGACAAACGCAAAGCTGCCGTGATTGCCTATTCCAGCGAAAAGGCCATATTGAAGGATAAGGAAACCGAAGTGGAGGTCGCGGAAGGTTCCGGCGTTGAACAGAATTTAAGCAACCGGCAACTTACCTGGGTCAAACATAACCCCTCAAATTATGTCGTCACCTTTGACCCCAACGATGGCGGAATGCTGAAAGCGGGCATCACCACGCAGCGAATCCCTGTCAATACGTCAGAAGCTCTGTATACAAGGGAGAAACTTGACCTGCAAAATTTGGACCCGGATTTGTCCTTCGCGGGGTGGGCGACAAAAAAGGATGCCAAAAAGGCTGAGTACGCGGATGGCGCGGTCTATAAAGCCACAGATGATAACACGCTCTATGCCGAATGGCTGTCCGGTGACCACATCATAACATTTGACCCCAACGGCGGGACTTTTACGGCAAAAGAGACGACCATGACCGTCAAGAAGGGCGCGACTGTGTTTTTGACCGCGGCGCAGGCACTGGGGCTGAGCAACCCGGATCAGGAGCTATTCTTCAGCGGCTGGTCAAAGACGAAGGACGGCGCGGTGAACTACATTGACTGCGCCGAGTGCACGCCGGAAGAGGATATGCCCCTCTACGCCGTGTGGAGCAAGGACGGTGATGGCTCTGAGGGGAACCCCCGCTTAATTGACAGTTTCGCCCGGCTGAAAAAATTAGCGACGGAAGTCAGTGGTGGCAATCATTATTTGAGGACTCATTTTAAGCTGACGGCGCAAATCGACTGCACTTCCGAGGTTTGGACGCCGATAGGCGAAAGTTACAACCATTCGTTTGACGGTGTTTTCGACGGCAGCG
>JAEEGY010000108.1 GCA_016280565.1 Fretibacterium sp. | reverse complement strand
TGCCCCGCAGCTCCGCCAGCTTTGCCGTCCCGTCCACGTGTCCCAACACGATAT
The DNA here is from genome assembly GCA_016280565.1 of Fretibacterium sp. Taxonomy (GTDB): domain Bacteria; phylum Synergistota; class Synergistia; order Synergistales; family Aminobacteriaceae; genus JAFUYV01. The sequence goes on along the minus strand of JAEEGY010000108.1, from coordinate 3,897 downwards.
GACCGTCCAGCCGGTCCCCCAGCCGCATGGCCCGCTCCAGGTTGACCGGCATCCCCGGTTTCAACCTCTCTCCGAACCACGTGCGGCTCAGCGTCTCCGGCATCATCTCAACGTCAAACCCGTCTCCGCGGCATGCCGTCACCGTCAGGCACGCCCCGCTCACCGAGACGGACTGGCCCAGGACAAGACCGGACGCGATCTCCGGCGCCTCAAGGGAGAGGCAGTACACCGCCCCTGTTCGGCGAAGGGCACGCACCGTGCCCACGGTCTCTACAAGCCCGGTGAACATGCAAATCTCCCCTCTATCAACAAATCATCGCCCACGCGCCGGGCATGAAGGTCCTTCAACATCAGGGCCTCCGCCATAGAAACGAGGGACATCCCCGTCCCCAGGCCGGGACCCTCCCCCATCACCTTCGGCGCGAAAAAGAGCGAGAGCCAATCGCCCAGCCCCTTCTCCATAAACGCCGTCAGGACGTGCGGCCCGCCCTCCACCATCAGGGTCAGGACACCTTCCTGAGCCAGGCAATTCAACGCCGCGTTCAGGTCCACATGCCCGTCCCTTTTGGGCAGGACGATCACCCGAGCCCCCGCGTCCTCCAATCTTTTCGTCTTGGCCGCGTCCTCCAGGGCCGTCAGGATCAGACAGTCCCTATTCCCCGTAACGGCCTTCGCATCCGGCGGGGTCCGCAAATCAGAGTCCAAAATCACGCGCCGGGGGCTCTTGCCCTCGACGTGGCGGACGGTGAGCTCCGGGTCGTCCTTCAGCACTGTGCCCACCCCCACCAGAACGGCGTCGTGGGATGCCCGCATCCGGTGGGCCTCAGTCCGTGCCTCCGGCCCCGTGATCCATTGACTCTCGCCGTTGGACAGGGCCATGCGCCCGTCCAGACTCGCCGCGGCCTTGAGCGTCACCCAGGGCCTTCCAACCGTCTGCACGCGGATGAAGCCCCGGTTGAGCCATCGGGCCTCCGCCTCCAGGCAGGGACACGACACCTCTACCCCCGCCTCGCGCAGCACGGCCAGCCCGCCGCCCTTCACCTTGGGGTTAGGATCCGCCGTGGCAGCCACGACACGGGCAATCCCCTCGCTGGCAAGCCTCTGAGCGCAGGGAGGGGTCCTGCCAAAGTGACAGCAAGGCTCCAGCGTGACGTAGGCCGTCGCGCCCCGGACGTCCTCACCGCGGCCTGCCGCGTCCTTCAGCGCGTCGACCTCTGCGTGGTCCTCACCACAGCGGTGGTGATACCCTTCACCAATGACGCGGTCCTCTTTGACGAGGACACACCCCACCATTGGGTTAGGAGAGGTCTCCCCCTGGCCGAGGACCGCCAGGGACAGCGCCCTTTTCATGTAGTGTTCGTCTGTTTCGCGGGAAGCGATCTCCTTCATCCCCTCACGTTCCGGCACATAACATCGAGGGCCTTGTTCGCGGACGCGGAGACGGCCCTCTTGAACGTTTATTATATCATTAGGAGATTGCTCCGCGCCTTTTATTCCTTACTCACACTCTCCGCAATTCAAGGCAAGTATGGTAAGCAGTGTCAAGCGACGGCACACATCGCGGCCCATAGCAATGGGCCGCGATGTGGTTTTATCGTGGGGGTTGTCCTCTTAGTGAGGTTTTGCGCCGTTTATAAAAGCAAACTTAAAGATACCTAACACCAGTCTTCTAAGGCTATTCCCGGGACGCGGGAGAATTCCCTGGTGTTATGAGTGACCACGGTTAAATCTCTGGTGATTCCCTGTGCAGCGATCATGACATCATAAGCGCCAATTGGCGTCCCCAAAGAGGCAAGTTGAGCACGAAGCCGGCCAAACAAAATGGCGTCATCCTCGATGAATGGGAGAATGGAAAAATTGGCGAGGAAGGTACGCATAACATGACGTGTGCGAATGCCCCAGTGACTTTTAGCCGCGCCATATTCCAATTCTCCTACTGTGATGGCGGACACAAAAATCTCGAAAGGAGATATGGAGAACAGATACTGATTCAACTTTGGCTGCCGGCCGTTGATCGCATAAATACAGATGTTTGTGTCAAGGAGGTACATTAAAAAGCTGCTCTTTCCGGGAGGTCATTGAGCATCGGCTGGTCACGCTCAAAGGAAAAATCCTCATCGGCCTGTCCAATACTTTGCCGAAGCAGCGCCCACGGGTCATCGAGAGGCAAAAGGAAGAGGCAGTTTCCGCTTTTTTGGATAAGAAACTCTTTTTCTGAGGTCTGCAGTTCTTTAGGAATGCGGATAGCCTGACTGTTGCCGCTTTGAAAAACTTTCGCTGTGAGCATAATAACCTGCCTCCTTTTAATTTACAGCAAGTATATACAGCTTCACCCAATCAGTCAATCAAATCATATGATGTCGTGTATAACCTCGGCAGCCATGGCCCGAAACAATGGGCAACGCTGTGAGTTTATCGTGCGCAGCTTTTTCTCCCGCCGGCTATTTATAATGACCTCCACATAGACAGAAACTCTCTCGGAGTCAACGCCGGGATTTCGCTATGGCCTCTAAAATCACTGATATTTGCCGTTACGATGTAATCAGCCTGAAATGTCTCCGCGCAACAAACCTGTAAGGCATCTTCAAAATCTTTGAAATCAGTATTTTTGACCGCCAAGAGAACAGATACGTTATCCGCTCCCGTTATGGTCAGTAGTTCGCACAACTGCTTTATCCATTCTCTGCGGGTTTCATCCGGCAGTTTCCGAGCCTGATACCAGATCGTGGATAATGAATGGAACGCCATAGCCCCTTTAATTTCTTCTCTGGCGCACATCAGCATGATTTCATCCACATCATCGGAAAAAGGGTCTTCCCTGCCCGACACATAAGTCAACGCCACATTGGTATCTATCAGGATTTTCATGAGGTACGTTTTCGCCCCTTTAGCCGAATGTCCCATATTTTTCGTCCAGAGCCTCGGCTCTTTGCGTCTCCGATATATCGTACTTTGCCGTTTCCTTCCTAAGTTCCTGCATACGAAGGTATGCTTTCATTTTAGAGGAGACAGGACCGGGCCTATCCTCCTCTGTTTTTACGTCATCATGTTCATGAGGCAGCATCCTCATCATAACCTGGATCAGCGCGTAAACGCTCTCATCTGAAAGCTGGTTTATCAATCCATAAGCCTGCTGCTGCAACGTCATCACGATCTCACTCCTTTCCATAACTTGTTTCCTGACGTTACAAAGATTATAGCATTTCCGCCGGCGGGGAAACTAAAAGAGCGGGGCCGGGGATGAGCTCCCCTGCCCCGCTTTTGCCATGCCCGCTTGGCCTCGGCCAAACTCAAAGCTCGCCGTTTCTTTTCCTGGCGTCGTAATTCTTCACGATGCCGCGCAGGGTGAAAGAAAGGAGAAGGAGCCCGATCAGGTTCGGCAGCGCCATCAGACCATTGAGGGTGTCCGAGATATCCCAGATGTTGTTCAGGAATTGAGTGCCCTCCGCGCCGATGAACTGTGCGCCGGAAGCCCCCACGAGGATAGCGGCGATCCACAGTACCTTCATCACCGGCTTGACGCGGACGCCGAAGAGGAACGTCACTGCGGTCTCGGCATACCAATACCACCCCAGAATGGTGGTGAAGGCGAAAAGCAACAGCCCAACTGACAGAACATATTTTCCGGGCGTACCGAGGGTGGTCTCAAAGGCGCAAAGCGTGAGCTGGGCACCGGTCAGGTTATCTGGGTTGTTCAGCAGCGTCCCCGTGGAGAGGATGACGAGGGCGGTCATGGTGCAGATAACGATGGTATCCATGAAAACCTCGAAGATGCCGTAGAACCCCTGCTGAACAGGATGAGCCACGTCAGCTGTGGCGTGGACCATTGGAGCGGAGCCCAGGCCGGCCTCGTTGGAGAACACGCCACGGGCAATTCCCTTCTGGATAGCCTCCTTG
>JAEEGY010000107.1 GCA_016280565.1 Fretibacterium sp. | reverse complement strand
TCACCAGCGGCCTGCGGGGCAACCCGAAGGACACATTGCTGACCCCCAATACCGTGCAGACGCCCAGCTCTTCTCTCACCAGCCGGACTGCTTTCAGCGTCTCCTTCACAAGGTCCTGCTGGGCGGAGGCGGTGAGGGTCAGGCAGTCGATCAGCACATCGCGGCGCGGAATGCCCAGCTTCTCCGCCTCCTCGACGATGCACCGGGCCACGGCCAACCGTTCTTCCGCCGTGGGGGGGATGCCCTTATCGTCCAGCGTCAGACCAAGGATGCAAGCCCCGTATTTTTTTGCGATGGGCAGCACCGTCCGCAGGCTGGACTCTTTACCATTGACGGAGTTCAGGAGAGGTTTGCCATTGTAGGCCCGCGCGGCAGCGTCCAGGGCGTGCGCGTTGGCGGAGTCCAACTGAAGCGGCAGGTCAATGACGGCCTGGATCTCCTTCACGGCGCGGCAAAGCAGGGCGGGCTCGTCGATGTCAGGCAGGCCGGTGTTCACGTCCAGCACATGGGCTCCCTGGGATTGCTGCTTCAGGGCTTCCTTCAGGATGTAATCCATATCTCCCGCGCGGAGTGCCGCCTGGAGGGCCTTCTTCCCTGTGGGGTTCAGCCGCTCGCCGATGATGACGAAATCCCTCCCTAAATTGATTGGTCGGGCCGGGGTGCAGATAGACGTCGTCTCCGGGACGGAACGCGGGGGGACAAGGCCACCGGTCTCCCGCCGTACGGCCGCAGTCATCTTTGCGATGTGCTCCGGCGTGGTGCCACAGCAGCCGCCGAGGACTGCCACGCCCATTTTGGCGAAGCGCGCAGCGAACTCCGCGAACTCGTCCGGGGTGACGTCGTAGGACGAAACGCCATCCCGCATCACGGGCAGCCCGGCGTTGGGCTGGACCATGACGGGCACATGGGAGACGGCGCATATCCGCTCGACGATGGGCAGAAGCTGGCGAGGCCCCAGCGAGCAGTTGACGCCCAGGGCAGAGACCCCCAGCCCTTCCAGAGTCATCACCATGGACTCGACACAGGCCCCAAAAAAGGTGTGACCTCCCTCCTCGAAACTCATAGTGGCGAAGAGGGGCAGATCGCAGTTCTCCTTCACGGCCAGGACTGAGGCCTTGAGCTCATGGAGGTCCGTGAACGTCTCCAGCAGCACGGCGTCACAGCCGGACCTGCCGGCGCGCACCTGCTCAGCCACAGCGTCGTAGACCTCGTCAAACGAGGCGTCGCCCAGAGGGGCCAGCACCCGGCCATGCGGGGCTTGCCATTTACTTCACCATTAGTTTATCATTAGATAAAGTGGTTGAAGTTTAGCATTGAGATTCCAAACGGCGGCGGGGGTGCGCCCCGGCCGGGAAAGTGAAGAGGTAAAACCCTGTATGAAGATAAATAAGAGAACGATGCTCATAAACATCGCAAGACTTTTGGCTGAACTCGTCGCTGTGGCGATGGTGGTGATCGTCGCACTCTATGGGGAAGGCAACCCAAACAGCGTCCGTGAAAGCGACGGCTCCCTACAGAGGGTGCTCGACGCGGGCAGGCTCGTCCTTGGCCTGGACGTGAACTTCCCGCCCATGAGCTTTACCGGCAGCAGGGGAGAGATCATTGGGTTTGACGCCGACATGGTCCAGGCGGTGTGCAACCGGCTGGGCGTCAGTCTCATCATGCGGCCCATCCAATGGAACTCCACGAAGGACGCGCTGAACGAAGGAACGGTAGACTGCATTGGCGGGATATCGTTGAAGGGCGCTGCGACCAGGGAAATGAAAATGTCGGAAGCGTATCTGAAAGAGGACCTTGTCTTTGTGGTCCCGGGCAACAGCAGCATAAGGTGGCTGCGCGACCTCAAGGGTAAAACAGTGGGCGTGCAGGCCGGCTCCACAACCCAGGAGGCGCTCAATGCGTCCCGCATCAGTAAAGATGTTTCGGTCTCGGTGTTTGACGACAATCTGGCGGTCCTGCAGCAGATGAGGCGGGGAAAAGTGCACGCCGCTCTTGTGGACTCGACGGTGGCGTATTATTTCATGGACACAAGCAACTATCAGTTTTTTGTCCTTGACGACACTCTGGGCGAGGACGAATTGGCGATAGGGTTTAGAAAAAAAGACATCGAACTGCGGGACAGGGTGCAGGATATCCTCAGCGATATGAGGTTTGACGGGACGCTGGGGGAAATATCAAAAAAATGGTTTGGAAGCGACATCACCACAGTAAGGTAAGGCCTGTGGGGGGGATGGTGCACGATGATGAAGGGTAAATGGAAGATCAGGAGCTCCGTTCTGCAGGGCATAGCGATGTCCGTGCTGTTCGTTCTGTCCTTTATGAGCATTTTTCTTCTTTATTACGCCATGCTGCATTCCGAAATAAGCAAGAAGATCGCCAAGAACGGCGAGCTCTGCGCCATGGAATCGTCGCATCGGGTGGACAAATACCTTTCTGTGGGCACCGATATCATGAGGGTGGCGTGCCGCACGCTGGACAAGATGATCCGCGACGGAAGATCGCGTGCTGAAATGCTCGACTATCTCCTCAACCAGTCCGCCGCCATCGAGAGTATCATGTTGGGGAACTCCAACGGAATCTATGGCTTTATAGAAGGAGAATTCCTCGACGGAACGGGGTGGAAGCCGGACGCCGGTTTTATTCCCGTGGAGCGTCCGTGGTACATTGGCGCAAGGGGGAACAGCGGGCGGATCGCTGTTATCGACCCGTATCTTGACGTAAGGACGGGCAGGGTCGTGATCACGCTTTCCAAGACGCTCTGCGACGGCAAAAGCGTCATCGCGATAGACTTCTTTATGGACCGCCTGCAGTCCATCACGGAGGAGCTCGCCGCGCGGGGCGAGTCGGACATGGAGATCGTCCTTGACAGAATGTACCACGTCATCACGCACTCCAACCGTTCGGAAATAGGCAAAAACTATTTGGCGGAGGACGACACATTCGGCAGCGCCCTGGTTAAAGGTTTCCGTGCCTCCAAAAAGGATTCCTTTTCCTTTGAGGCCGGCGGCATGGAGTATATCGCATACGCGGTCCCCGTGGCGAACGACTGGCTTTGCGTATCCGTGTTTAACGCGACCTCCGCGTTCCGCCAGTTGATAGATATGCTGAACTTCACGGTCATCATGTCGCTTCTGGTCATCTCCATAGCGGTCCTTTTCATTAACAGCTATAACGAGAGAGAGCGTCTTGCGCAGCAGATGAACGAAAAGGCCGAACGTGAGGCGGCGGCGAACGAGGCGAAGTCCTCGTTCCTGTCCAATATGTCCCATGAGATCCGCACGCCCATCAACGCGGTGTTGGGCATGAATGAGATGATCCTGCGGGAGAGCGGCGAACAGAAGACCCTCGAGTATGCCGGGAACATCCGCACAGCGGGCAACGCGCTGCTGGGCCTGGTCAACGACATCCTGGACTTCTCCAAGATCGAGGCGGGCAAGATGGAGATCATCTCCGCCGATTATGACCTCTCCTCCCTCATCAACGATCTGGTCACTATGGTCCAGGCCCGGGCGGACAAGAAGGGCCTGCAGCTTAAACTTGATTTTGACGAAAAGCTCCCCAGGCGTCTCAACGGCGACGAGGTGCGCATCCGGCAGGCGATCACGAACATCCTCACCAACGCCGTCAAGTACACCAGGGAGGGCAGCGTCACCTTCCGCATCGGCTATGAAAAGATACCGGACGACCCGGAGAACGTCTTGCTGGATATCGCTATCAGCGACACGGGCATCGGCATCAAGCCCGAGGACATCGAAAAGCTGTTCTCGCAGTTTGAGCGCATCGAGGAGAAGCGCAACCGCAACATCGAGGGCACGGGCCTGGGCCTGAACATCACCAGGAGCCTGCTGGAGATGATGGGGTCCTCTCTGAAGGTGGAGAGCGTTTACGGTAAGGGGTCGAAGTTCTCCTTCCGCCTGAAGCAGAAGGTGGTCAGCTGGGAGCCCCTGGGCGATTACGAGACCGCCTTCCGCGCGTCGCTCTCGGAGCAGAAACAGTATCATGAGAAGTTCATCGCGCCGGACGCCGCGGTGCTGATGGTGGACGACACGCCCATGAACCTGACGGTGTTCACGAACCTGCTCAAGAGCACCAAGGTGCAGGTCGACACGGCGGGAGGCGGCGCTGAGGGCCTGGCGCTGACGAGGAAAAAGAAATACGACATCCTCTTCTTCGACCACATGATGCCGGAGAAGGACGGCATCGAAACGCTGCATGAGCTTAAGGCTGAGGTAAACAACCTGAACCTGAAGACCCCCGCGATCTGCCTGACGGCCAACGCCATCTCCGGCGCGCGGGAGAAGTACCTGGCGGAGGGCTTCGACGACTATCTCACCAAGCCGATAGACTCCGATAAACTTGAGGGAATGATGATGCGGTATCTGCCGCCGGAGAAGGTGATCGGCCATTCC
>JAEEGY010000106.1 GCA_016280565.1 Fretibacterium sp. | reverse complement strand
CGCTGGACGTTTTCGGGAAGGTCCTTCATGCCCCCGCGCGCGACCGCCCTGATCTTCTCGCCCCCGATCAGGATGTCCCCCGGGAAGTTCCCGGAGGACGTGATGATCGTCCCGTTCTGGATCAGCGTCATCATGGCAGCAAATACGGGTAATCCCGGTAAACCGTGTCAATGATCTCCGCCAGCCGGGCGTCAAAGTCCGTGTTCTTCTCCCCAACCCGGTAAGCGAACTTCCTGCCCGCCACGCGTACCGCGGCCTTGTCCGATCCCGTGAAGGCAAAGCCGTCGTTCTCGGACTCCGCCATGTCCGCCTCGCTGGCGAAGAGCGTGAACTTGTCCTTGTAGGGCGACGAGGCGTAGGGGCAGAAGACCGTGCAGTTTCCGCACTCGTTGCACATGGAGTCCACATGGAGTATCTGGGGCCTGTGGCCGGGGACCTGAATGGAGACGTTGGCGCGGTTCGGGCAGACCTCAACGCAGTTCTCGCAGATGAGGTCGCAGGTCAGGCAGCGCGTGTCAGCCATTCCCGGCTCCGGGGCCTCCTCCAAAATGCCGCGTTTGGCATGGATAACTTCGTCCGCCAGCTGGGGCTTGCGCCCTTTTGCGATGTCCTGTCCCAGCAGGGCGGAGCAGGCCTTCTGTGCGTCCGCGATGGCCCGCACCACGACCGACGCGCCAAAGGCCCCGTCCCCAATGGCATAAACGCCCTTCAACGAGGTCTCGCAGGTATCGGGGTCCAGGACGGGCTGTCCCTTCGCGTCGACTTCAATGCCGTTGGCCCGGTAGAAGCCCGCGTCGATCTTCTCCCCAATGGAGGCGATCACCGTGTCGCAGGGGATCTCCACAACTTCGTCCGTCTCCTTCACGCTGCGGCGGCCGCTGGGGAACCCGCTCTGCGGGCCGCTGGGGAACCCGCTCTGCGGGCCGCTGGCGTCCCGCTCGCCCAGCTCCATTTTATGGCAGATGAGTTTGCCGTTCTCCAGCGAGACGGGCGCAAGGAGTTCCTTGAACTCCACGCCGTCCGCCAGAGCGTCGTTCAGCTCCTCCTCGTCCGCCGGCATGTAGCGCCGGGTGCGGCGATAGACGAGGCTGACGTTCTTCACGCCGTCCGTGCGTTTCGCGGCGCGGGCTGTGTCCATCGCCGTGTTGCCGCCGCCCACCACCGCGACGTTCTCCCCAAGCTGGAGGTGTCCGTCGTGCTTTTTGAAGTCCGTCAGGAAGTCCAGCGCGTTGACCGCGCTCCCCTGCTTCAGCGTCAGGGGGGGATCCTGGTGGGCCCCAATGGCGAGCAGGACCGCGTCGGCCTTCAGGTCTTTGATATTTTCCACGCGATGGTTCAGAACGAACTTTGCGCCCACCGCCCCGGCAAGGGCCACGTCCTTTTGTATCTCGTCCTGTGGGATACGGAAGGAGGGGATGATGTTCTGGATGACGCCGCCGGCCTTTTCGTTCTCGTCATAGACCGTCACGTCCGCCCCGGCCCGTCCCAGGAAAAACGCCGCCGCAAGTCCCGCCGGGCCCGCGCCGATAATGGCGATCTTCTTCCCATTGGCCGCGCCGGGCTTCAGCTCCCTGATGACGGTGTCGTAACCCTTCCGCGCCGCGATGAGCTTGTTGTTGCGTATCTGCACCGGCGTCTCGTAGTGGTTCCGCGTGCAGGCGGTCTGGCAGGTGTGGGTGCAGATATTCCCCGTGATGAAGGGGAGCGGGTTCTTTTCCAGGATGACGCGCAGGGCCTCCGCGTACCTGCCCTCGCCCACGAGCTGCCCATAGGCCGTGATGTCCTGATGGATGGGGCACCGGTCCGAGCAGGGGGCGGTGAAGCAGTCCACCAGCGGCACCTTTGCCTCGGATTTGCGCCTGGGCAGCGGCTTGATGGGCTTGACGTGATGCGGGTCGGTCCTGGCGGCGTCCGCCAGAGCTTCCAGCGCCGGGACGTCGATGCCCTGCCATGCCTCCGGCTTATTCCCACTCAGTTTTTCCGCCATCTGAACGAGCCGTTCGTAGCCACCCGGCTTCAGGATCGTCGTCGCCATCGTGACGGGCCATATCCCCACGCCAATGACCTTCGCGATATTGAAGAAATCGCAGCCGCCGGAGAAGGAGATGCGGAGCTTCCCCCCGAAATCCCGCGACAGGTTTCGCGCCACGCGGAGGGACAGGGGATAAAGCGACTTGCCGGACATATACATCTCCGCCGAGGGCAGCTCGTTCCGCGTCACGTCCACCGGGAAGGTGTTGGTGATCTTGACGCCAAACTCCAGTCCCTTTGAATCCGCCAGCTTTTGCAGGCGCGTCAGCATGGGGATGGCGTCGGCGTACTGCAGATCGCCCCTGAAGTGTACGTCCGTGAATTGGATGTAGCCGTATCCCATGCTGTCCAGCGTTTTCCGCGCCTCCTCATAGCCAAGGAGCGTCGGGTTGCACTTGATGAAGGTGTGCAGGCCCTTCTCCGTGAGGAGATAGGACGCGATGGCCTCGATCTCCTGCGGGGGACAGCCGTGCAGCGTGGAGACCGTTGCGGAGTTCACGATGTCCGGCCCTATCGCGTCGACGTCCGCCTCCGTGATGTGGGCGAACCGGCTCAGGTTAGCCCTCAGCCACGCCTTGCACTCCTGATAAACGGGGGTGCTCCCGGCGTTCATCATATTGTCGATGAACGTGTTGACCTTCGGCCCCTTGATGCCCTCCAGGTCATAGCCCACGGAGATGTTGAACTGGAAGCCGTCGGGCGAGCCCAGGCCCCACTCCTTTGAGATCACCTTCAGCACGAACCACGCCTTGATGTACTCTTCGCAGGCCTGCTGAACGGTGAGCTCCGTGGACCACTCGCAGTTATAGCACTCGTCCTCGGCCAGGATGCAGGGCTTTTTGACGGCCGCCGCCAGCTCCCGTCCGTCCATCTTCTGCACCGTTTTCAGCTCAAAGAACCGCGCGCCGCCGTAGTAGGACGCGACGATGTTCTGCGCAAGCTGGGTGTTGGGCCCCGCCGCCGGACCGATCTGTGTTTCCAGATTCCGTCCGAAGAGCGTGAAATGCCGGTTGGGGTCTGCCTTATAGCACTTCCTCACGCCAAAGGCCGCCGGCACTAAGGCCTCCTGCCTGTCGCAGGAGCCCTTTTTATGTTCCTGCAAGATCCTGTCCATCAATTTTGGGAACGGGATCGGCGTCATGATGTCGCTCATTTGAAGTCCCCCCCTTATCAGCCGTTGATGCTGCGCCACAGCCGTTCCGCGCCCTCGCGGACGTGGGCCATGACGGCTTCCTCGTCGATGTGCTGCAAAATGCGGTCCTTCATCAGCACCTTGCCGTTTGCGATGGTCGTGACCACGAAGCGTCCGTTCATGCCAAAGAGGATATGCCCGTTGATGTTGCTGCCGTCCATTGGAGTCGGGGGGACGTAGTCCGTCACGATGACGTCCGCCGCCGCGCCCTTCTCCAGGACGCCGAGCTTCTTCCTGAAATAACGGTTCGCGATGGTCGCGTTGTGTTTGAACAGCATCTCCGGCACCTCGCCCCACGCCGCGTTGGGGTCGCAGAGGTGGTGCTTGTGCAGGATGTTGGCCACCTTCCAGGACTCGATCATGTCGTGGGTGTAGCCGTCCGTCCCCAGCCCGGTGACGATGCCCTGGTGGACCAGCTCCATGGTGGGAGGGCAGCCGCAGGCGTTGCCCATGTTGGACTCCGGGTTGTGCACGGTCATGGTCCCCGTGTCCTTGATAAGCGCGATCTCGTGGGGGTTGACGTAGATGCAGTGCGCCAAAAGCGTCTTCGGCCCCAGGATGTCCCAGTCATAGAGCCGGTCCACGATGCGTTTTGAATGCTTCGCCAGGCACTCCTGCAGGTCCAGGATTCCCTCCGCCACGTGGATGTGGCAGCCAATTTCCTTCGGCTTCTCCTGACGGCAGAGCTCCATGGTTTTATCCGACAGGGTGAAGCTGGCGTGCATCCCCATCATGCCGGCGATCATGTCCGAGTCATCGGCCAGGGCGTGGCGGGCAAAGTCCACGTTCTCCTTCACGGCAGCCCTCATCTTTTCCTCGCCGTCCCGGTCGGAGATCTCATAGCAAAGGCAGCTCCGAACCCCCGTCTCCTTCGCGGCCTCCTCAATGGCAAAGAGGGAGCCGGCGATCTCCCCAAAGCTTGCGTGGTGGTCAAAGACCGTCGTCACGCCGTTTTTGATGCACTCCACATAGGTCTCGAGAGCACTGAGCTTCGTGAGCGCGTTGTCGAGGTGCCGGTCGATGTTCCACCACTGTCCGTCAAGGATATCGAGAAAACCCCTGGGGTTGTATCCTTTGATGGACAGCCCCCGCGCCATGGCCGAGTAGATATGCTCGTGGGCGTTGATAAAGGCCGGCATGATGACCCCGCCCCGCGCGTCGATGAACTCCAAATTGACGCCCGTGGGGATGCTTTGCCCCCCCGTTCCCCCCACGCCGGCGTATTTTTCCCGGAGGCTGGCATCCCCCACCTCAAGGATACTGTTCCCCTCCAGGACAACCGCACCGTTTGCGATGAAAGGCCGCGCCGGATCCCGGGTGACGACCTTTCCATTGCCAATAATCAGCACGCAGATCCCCCCTCTTGTCTCACATTAACGAAATCCCCGACAGACCGCTGTCGGGGATAACCATTAAAGAAAGTCAGCAAATTGAATGTTAAATATCCTCTTCTGCGGCGAGTTCCGTGGTCCTCTTTGCCGGCGGCATGAGGTAGGAGAACAGGACGAAGAAGATCAGGCCCGCCACAAGCCCCGGAATGATGGGCTGGCTGATGTGCATCCCAAAGAGGTTGCCTTTGGAGAACTGCTCCAGATACACCACCATGACCGTCCCCGCGATGAGGGAGGCGATGGTCCCGGCCTTCGAGGCCTTGTCCCAGTACATCCCAAGGACATAGGGGAACAGCGACCCGGCGGCGCGCAGCGTGAAGCTGAACATCAGGATGGTGACGATGCTCTGGGTGTTGTAGAGCGCGATGAGCATGGAGGCAACTCCCACCAGGACCATCGTGATCTGCGTGACCCGCATGACCTCTTTGCTGCTGGCGTCCTTCCGGATGAACTGCTTGTAGATGTCGTTGGCGAAGATGGAGCCCGCGCCCAGAAGGTCGGAGTCGGCGGAGGACATCGTCGCGGAGATGATGCCCGCGAACAGGAGGCCGCAGATGGCGGCAGGCATGACCTCGATGGCCAGGACGGGCAGAGCGTAGCGCGCGCCCACGCTGGCGAAGTCCTCAGCCTTGAACTTGCCCATGTTGATGAGGGCGAGCATGATGATGCCCAGGATCGTCGGGATGAAGGCATAAATGAAGTTGATGATCGCGGCCCACCACGCGCCCGCCTTCGCGGCGTGTCCGTCCCTTGCGGCGTAGAAGCGGGAGACAGCCTCCTGCCCCACGGCGAAGGTGGCGACGTACATCACCGTCAGGGAGACGATGTCCATGACGTTGTAGCTCTTGCCGGGGCCGTCAAACAGCGCAAGGGTCCCCTCCGGGATGTTGGCCACCACCGCGTCCCAGCCTCCGGCGAAGTTCAGGGCGAAGGGGATGGCGATGATCATGCCCGCGACGATCAGGAAGACCTGCACGTTATCCGTCATGGTGACGCTCCAAAGGCCGCCCATGACCGAGTAGATCGTGATGATGACCGAGATCAGGATGACCGCCGACGAGTAGCTGATGCCCAGCATGGTGGAGCAGATGACCGCCGACGCGATGATCTGGCCCGCCGTGAGGCCGATGAGCGGCAGCAGCATGATGACGGAGGTGATGAAGCCGCACTCCTTCCCGTACCTTCTGCGGAAGTACTCAGGGACAGTCTTGACCTCGGACAGACGGAACTTCGGCGCGATGAAGCTCAGGATGATGAAGGCCAGCCCCATTGTGGCGATGTACCACGACGCGCTGAGGCCGAAGCCGGACATTCCGTTCTGAACCACGCCCAGGGAGCTGCCTCCCCCGATCTCCGTCGCAGCCAGGGTCCCCGCCATCATGAGCGGCCCAAGCCGGCGTCCCGCCACCATGAAATCCGCGTTGCTGCGGACCTTCGTGGACGAGTACCAGCCGATCCACAGCATGAACAGCATATACGCCACGACGATGGAAATGACCATAAGGTTTGCCTGCATGACAATACCCCTTTCTGTGATGAGCTGGATATATTATATAATAAGTTCGTCGTGTTAAAAGTTACAAACCAGCCGCGACGTGCAGGATGACTTAGTGTCGCGAGCGGCGCATGGATGCGCCCGATTGTCGCCGGCCTTGCGAGCGACCGCGGTGCGAGCGCTTAAATGTGAAAAGGGGGATACCTAATGTTGAAATGGGTCATGAACCGGATGCCAAAAACCGAGGACAAAAACCTTCCCATCATGTCCGTCGGGGAAGTGGCAAAGGCCAGGAAGTTCCACGAGAGCTTCCCGCAGTACACGGTGACGCCGATGGCGGACCTCTCGAAGATGGCAGAGCACCTCGGCCTCGGCGCGGTCAAGAT
>JAEEGY010000105.1 GCA_016280565.1 Fretibacterium sp. | reverse complement strand
GTTGACGTCAGCGGCAAAGGGATTCCTGGACAGAGGGCTGGATGCCACGCTGATGTGTGTTGGGGGAGATACGCTGATGGCGCTGATGAAGGCCGTGGGCGTGAGCACACTGACGCCTCTGTGCGAGGTCACCAAGGGAGTGGTGTTGACCAGCTTTGACTATGCTCCCCCTGGCAGCGGGCTGAGGATGTATTACATCCTGTCGAAGTCCGGCGGGTTCGGCGAGCCCGATCTGCTGCGTCAGCTGGCCGGACAGATCGGAGCATAAATGGGAGGGGGCGGGGGGGGGCCGTCCCCTCCGCGTTAAATATGAACAGGCACAGAAGTTAGTGGATCAGTGCATGGCCGAGCTGAAGAAGACGCTGGAGCTCTGCAGGGCCAACGGATTACGCTAAAAACAGGAGGAAGAAGAATGAGCAATAAACCCATTCTGGGCATTTCCATGGGCGACCCCTTCGGCAACGGGCCGGAGATCACCGTGAAAGCACTGGCGGGCCTCCGCGAGGCGACTGCGCCTCGCTCCGACACGGCCGATCTGCCGAACGCCGCCCTCCCCGCGGGAGTGCGTGAGTCCGGCAGCCTGGCCGACAAGTCCGTCTACGACCGCTGCCGCCCCCTCGTGGTGGGCGACGTGAGCTGCATGGAGTACGCTGCGAAGGTGGCGAAGAAGGTCTCCGGCATTGACGTGAAGATCCGCCCCATTAAGTCTGTAAATGACGCGAAGTTCGAGTTCGGGACCATCGACGTCTACGACATGGGCTTAATAAAACCCTCCGACATTCCCGGCGACCCGGAGCACCCCGCGCCATTCAAGCTGGGGGCGACGAAGTTAGGCGGCGAGGCTGCCTATCAGTACGTGGTGAAGGTCATCCATATGGCCCTGAACAAGGAAGTCGATGCCACCATCACCAATGCCCTGAGCAAGGAGGCCATCAACATGGCCGGACACCACTACTCCGGGCACACGGAGATCTACGCAGACGAAACAAAGACCTCGAAGTACGGCATGATGCTGGCCCACGGGGACCTGCGCGTCGTTCATGTCTCCACCCACGTCTCCCTCCGCGAGGCCTGCGATCGCGTGAAGAAGGACCGCGTGCTGGACTGCATCCGCCTGGCTAACAACGCCTGCAGGGCGCTGGGCATCAGGGAACCGAAGATTGGCGTGGCGGGGCTGAACCCCCACTGCGGCGAGGATGGGATGTTTGGCTGGGAGGACATTGAGGAGATCCAGCCAGCCATCGACCAGGCCCTGGGCGAGGGCATCAACATCCCGGAGAAGAAGCCCACCCCGCCGGACACGGTGTTCAGCAAGGCGCTGGGCGGCTGGTATGACATCGTGGTGGTCATGTACCACGATCAGGGGCATATCCCGCTGAAGCTCAAGGGCTTTGTCTATAACAAGGCGGAGAAGCGGTGGGATGCCGTGGCGGGCATCAACGTCACGCTGGGGCTGCCCATCATCCGCGCTTCTGTGGACCATGGCACGGGCTTTGGCCATGCGGGAGACGGCGGCGCCAATGCCCTGAGCCTCCTCAACGCCATGGACTATGGCATCCGCCTGGCGGAGAACAGGAGATAACCCAGAGAAAAAAATAACAGGGAGGAGCAATCCTCCCTGTTTTTGTATTTTGCTTTTTTGCTTTAAGGCAGCGGGTAATGATCCCAGATGGGGACCCCGATGAAGAAGCCCACCTTGAACTCCTCAGAGCCGTACATCGCCGCACACTTGATATCGATGATGTTGTTGGGGAAGTTCACGGCCACGCCCACCTCCCACGGGGAGCTGATCTTGCTGTACTCGTTGTCCATCGCGTAGCCATAGCTGGCGAAGAGCTCCGCCGCGGCGATGCCCAGAGCGTTGCGGTTCAATATCCTTCGGAGCGCCAGGTTGACCCACGCCATGCGCTCAGCCTCCACAGGATGGGCCGCGGCAGTGTAGAGCTCCTCCGCTGCCCCCAGGTAGGCCGCATGGCCCCGACGGTTCATGTCGCCCTCCGCGTAGCCGATCCGGAAGTAGGTACGCCAGTCCTTCCCCACCTCAAGCGGCTTGAAGTAGGTGAAACGGTAGATGAACTCGTCCAGGTTGGGCCACCAGGCATTGAAGCGCCAGGCGTGCCCTTCTGTGGGATCGCCGGGGATATCCAGCGTGTCATAGGCAGCGAAGAACGTGGGGCCCACAAAGTCGTGAGCGTCCTCATCGGACACAGAACTGCCCTCCATATGCTCATAGGCCACTCCCAGTCCGGCGGAGACGGTCCCCCACTGGAAAATTCGATTGGCGCCAACGGCATAGCGATCCCAGTCCCGCTTCCCCACGTTGCTGTCAAATTTCCACCTCTGGGCAGCCAGATTGAACTGCCAGGCATCCATCGTCGCCGGCGCCGTCTGGTAGGAAAGGTCCGCTCCCCACTGTTCCCCCAACCGGACGACTCCGGACAGGGAATCGTAGTCAGAAACAAGACCGCGGGCGGTCCCCTTGAGGTAGAGCCAGCGGTTTTTGTGCAGATTGGTCGTGTAACCGGAGATCCCCACCTCCAACCTCGGGCTCTGCCTTATGTTGATGTGGACCAGGATATCCCCGGACTCCGTCCGTCCCAGCTGGTAATCCGTCATTGCGATACCGGGGAAGGCTGACAGGCGAGCCATGGCGTTGTCGATCTTTTTCAGCGAGACGGGCTTGCCGACCCAGCCCAGGCAGCGCTTGCGTAGGCTGTACCCCAGTTTCTCCGGAAGACCCGTGACCTGGATGTCTCCAACGATGTTGCTTGCAGGCTCCTGCCGGGTGTCGGTGAAGAGGGTCGGACCTTGCGCTGACAGTACCTTGATCTCATCAATCTTGCTCAGGGCAGCCTCCCTGCCCGCGGCGATGATCGCATCCGACTGGCTGGCATCCAACAGTCCGAAGGTCTGTACGCTGGGAGTGATAAGCACATCCGCCGCCTTCCCCTCCTCGTTGGTGGTGCGCCGCATGAGGATAGTGAGCGACTGGTTGATAACATCGAGGTAGGAGTTGACGGGCGCATCCACGGAAAGGTTGTCGGAGATGTCCACCGCCACGATGGGCATGCCAGGGAAGATATCGCGGGCTGTGTAAACGGGAAGATTGGAGACCACCCCTCCGTCCACCAGGAAACGGCCGTCGATCTGCCAGGGCTCAAAGAGAGCCGGAATGGACATAGAGGCCCGCATGGCGGAAGCCAGGTTCCCCCTGCGCAGCACGACCTTCTCTCCCGTGTTGATATCCGTTGCGACGGCGGCGAAGGGAATAGGAAGCTGATAAAAGTCCGCGGCGGTCACATGGCGCATGAGCTGCGCAAAGTATTGATAGAGCTTGTTGCCGGTCAGGATCCCCTTTGGCCCGATCTGTTTTCCAGTCTTTTTGTAGGTGAGGGCGGAGACCGTGCTGGTCTTGGCCCTTCTGTCGTCACCGGTGAAGACGAACATGGGCCCCGTATTCTCCGAGAGAAGGGCGGGGAGGTCCAGTTCTTCCACAATGCGCCGCATGTCCGCCGTGCTGTAGCCGCTGGCCCGGAGGGCCCCCATCAGGGCCCCCATGCTCGTCCCTACGATGCCCACGACGGGGATGCCATTCTCCTCCAGCGCCTCGATGACACCAATGTGAGCAAAGCCCTTGGTCCCCCCTCCGGAGAGCGCCAAAACGACCCCAGCGTCCGCCGGGCGGAGGAATAAAAGCCCCAACAACAGCGCACACAGGCAGCGCCCTGACGTGCGTCCAGCAAAATCAAAAAAGCGGCGAGCCCGCTCAGAGCCGCGCCGCATCAACATCCTCATTTTCATTTCCTCCTGACGGTTAGGCATTTCCAAAGGAAAGAGCGAGGTAAAGAGCCCCTGCCGGCTGTATGATAAACGGCAGAGTAAAGGACTTCATCGTCGCCGCCGGGTTGGGGATATGCTTGATGTTGTCTCCCACGATCATCTGCGGAGGCGTCACGTCCATCCCCGTGAGGGAGGCCTGAAGCAGAGCCCTTCCGCCGACCATGTTGGAGAGCTCCGCGATGACGCTCTGCGAGACGGCATCGTTCAGATTCGGGGGGATCATCCCTCCCGACATGGCGGTGACGATGGAGTTGAACCCGTCCAGATCCAACATGATAAGAACCCTTGCCCGCGCCCCATTGCCCACGATGCCGATCAGGGCTGCCGCGCAGGCGTTCTCCACTTTTATTCCCTGGGAGACCTTCGCCTTGTTTAAGGCGACACTCAAGCCTACCTCCCGCCCTACCGACAACACGGCGGAACCAAAGCTGTTGACAAGAGCGGCTAGTTTATCCATATTGGCCATATTGTTGAACGACTCCCTCCCAAACCGCCCCATACGCGCCAAGGGCTGTCCAGCGTTTCGTGTCTATTATACCTCTTAATGCGTCCCAAAAGGATGGGCACATCATCCCTCTGCCCTGTCAATGCCGCGGGCTGCAATCGCCCAGGCTGCCAGGTCGTCCAGCGGTCTTGGCGGTACCCTCATACCCTGCGGCAGAAGCCTTTGCCACCAGGCCGGACGGTGCAGGCGCCAATACAGCTTTCGCGCTTCCAGGGTCGTCCCGCGTTCATCGACGCAGAGGACCTCACACCGGGCACAGCGGCGAACCCTTTGCAGGAGCGGACCGCTGCACGTGCCATTCCCCACCACGATCAGAGACAGCTTCAGCCCCTCCATATTGGAGGCGGGACACTCCCGCAACCACGGCGAGAATATCTCCTTCATGTCCTCTTCCCGTCCAAGGGCCCTTTCCCATACCGCATCCTCCCGCGACGGCAGGACACCCGAAACCACGAGGGACTTATCCCTCCTGGCGGCTGCGAAGCCAATTTTGTCCCGTCCCGGGTCCAGCCCCAGGACTACCGCATCGTGGATTCCCATCGGTCAAGAAGCCACAGCCACTGTTCGGGGTTGGCGCGAATCCAGCCCTCCAAGATATTATGACACATCTTCAGGGACTTTTCCATATTTTCCCCAAACGGATTTCCGTCCTCGTCCCTC
>JAEEGY010000104.1 GCA_016280565.1 Fretibacterium sp. | reverse complement strand
TATAGGCGTGGGGCTTAGCCGCGATGAGCTTTAAACATTCCTGGTCCCAGCGGTGCCCGCGGGTGACGATCACAAAGAAGGTATCCTTATCCCCGGGTATCGCGTTCAGGGCGTTTTCAAAGCTGTCACAGAGCACGAGGTCAGCCCCGGCCGTCCTCGCGTTCCCGGCGAAGGACGGCCTGTCATCAATGCAGGTCACGCGGCAGCCGATCATCCGGCCGAGTTTGATGATGGGGATGGAGACGTGCCCGGCCCCGCAGACCACGATTTTCTTCTCGTGCTCAAGGCGCTCCACGTAGACGCGTCTTCCGGCTATTTCCTGAACGCCTGTTGCGTTCGCCGCCCGGCCGGCGTGGCGGGAGAAAAAATCATCCTGCCCCGAGGCCCAGACGACCTCCCCATCGGACAGCAGGGCCTTTTCCCCCATGTCCCCGCCGTCCAGCAGGGTCAGGATGATCGTCTCGCGATCTGGGGCCAGCCGCCGCAGTTTTTCATAAAAGGCCGTCATGCCGCTCATTTTCCAAAGCCGCAGTTGGGGAAGGTGCAGACCTTGCAGTTCAGGCAAAGCCCTCCCTGCCCCAGAGAATCGATGTCCGCTTTTTTCAGCACCTCGCCCGCCATGATTCGCGGCAGGACCAGGTCAAAGACCGTCCTTTTGGCGTACATGACGCAGCCCGGGAGCCCCATGATGGGAATGGGCTCCCTGCCCAGATACGCCAGCATGAACATGGCCCCCGGCAAAACCGGGGCCCCGTACGTCACCACCTCGTCCGCCAGGTCGCGAATGGCGAAGGGCGTCCTGTCGTCGGGGTCAACGCTCATGCCCCCCGTGCAGAGGATCATGTCCGCGCCCTTGTCCAGGAGCCTCCTGATGCATTCGATCTCCATCTCCGGGTCGTCTGAGCTGATCTCCCGGCCTGTGATCTCCACGCCGAACTCCGCCAGCTTCTCCTCGATCACGGGCGTGAAGGTGTCCTCGATCCGGTGATAGTAGACCTCGTTTCCCGTCGTGACGATGCCCGCCTTTTTATGCAGAAAGGGAAGGATTTTAAACACGGGGTTCCCCAATGCGATCTCCCTTGCCCGCTCCAGCTTCTCTTTTTCGATGACGAGGGGAATGATCCGGGTCCCGGCGATGACGTCGCCTGCCCTGACGGCAAAATTGCCGTGGCGGGACGCGATCATCAGCTCCCCCAGGGAATTGAGCCGGTACAGGAGGCCGTCGTCCACCTTCAGGAGCCCCTCGCGCTCCGCGATGATCTCCACCTTGCCCTCCCTGACCCCGGAGGGGCGCATCCCCTCGCTCTGGCAGATATCGTAGAGGACCATCGCGGCCTCGTCCTCATGGACCTTGCTCTCGTCCATCTCCCAGATGTAGATGTTATCCTTCCCCAGGCTCAGGAGGACGGGGATATCCTCCTTCGTGATGACATGGCCCTTCCTGAAGGCGGGGCCCTTCTTCACGTCCCTGATGATCTGCGTGATGTCGTGGCAGAGGACCTGTCCCACGGCGTCCTCCGTTTTCATGAGTTTCACGGTCTCGCCCTCCCGTTTGCGGCGCGGATAAAAATAATTGCCAGGGGTAACGAGCCCCTGGCAATATTATAATGCGATACCGCGCTATTTCGTTTACAGGGGCATGAAGGGGCCCCGCTTGAGGAACGTGCCCTGATTCTCGCGGATAACTTTGCCGTCCTCCACCACCTGCTGGCCCCGCAGCCAGACCGACTCGACCACCCCGGTCAGCGTTCGGCCCTCCAGCGGCGCGTAGTCGCACCGGCTGACCTGGCGGGAGGCCGTGATGAGCTTCGTGCGGTTCGGATCCAGAATGACAAGGTCCGCGTCGGAGCCCTCCTGAATGACGCCCTTGCGGGGATAGAGTCCATAGAGCTTCGCCGGGTTCTCACACAGCACCTCGCACATCTTCTCCGCGGAGATGCGCCCCCTGGCCACACCCTCGGAGTAGATGACCTCGCCGCGGGTCTCCACGCCGGGCATCCCGCCGGGGATCTTTCGGAAATCGTTCCGGCCCAGCTCCTTCTGCGCCAGGGTGAAAGCGCAGTGGTCCGTGGCGACGGTCTGGATCTCCCCGTCGGCCAGGGCCTTCCAGAGCGCGTCGTTGTCGCTCTTTTCCCGTAATGGCGGGGAGATGACGTACCGCGCGCCAAACGGATTGAAGCTCAGGGGGGCTTCCAGATCCGCGCGCTCCCGCCGCGCGGCTGGCCCCCCTGAACCCCCCGGGCCGGGGAGATCGTAGAGCTCCCGCGTCATGGTGAGGTACTGGGGGCAGGTCTCCGCGTAAACGGTCTGGCCCCGCTGGCGGGCCGCGCGAATCTCCTTCAGCCCCTCCTCGCAGGTCAGGTGCACGTCGATCACGGGCGTGCCCACCACCTCGCAGATATGGAGCAGCCTTCCGATGGCCTCCGCCTCCGCCGCAGGGGGCCGCGTCCGGTAATGACAGGACACATCCCCGCCGCGGTGAGCGTACTCCTCCTGAAGCGCGGCGATCAGGCCGTCGTTCTCGCAGTGGACCCCCGTGATGCCGCCGACCTCCTTCAGCCGCTTCAGCACCTTGTAGAGGGTCCGGTCGTCCACCTTCGTGTCGTAGGTCAGGTAGAGCTTGAAGGTCGTCACACCCTCGTCCATCATGAGCTGGCACTCGTCGGAGATCTTGTCGTTCCACTCCGTGATGGACATATGGATGCCATAGTCACAGGACACGCCCGCCGCGGCCTTCTTCTTCCAGTTTCGCAGCCCGTCGCTCAACGTCTCGCCGGGGTACTGCGTCCCGAAGTCGATGATGGTCGTCGTGCCGCCGGAGATAGCAGCCTTCGTTCCGGAGGCGAAATCGTCGCAGGTCACGGTCCCCGCGACGTGAAGGTCAAAGTGGGTGTGCGCGTCGATGAAGCC
>JAEEGY010000103.1 GCA_016280565.1 Fretibacterium sp. | reverse complement strand
GCCGCCCTGGGTGACCCAGGCCACCTCCGGCGCGAAGCCCTCCACGTGCTCGGTCTCCTTCAGCAGCAGGCTCTCCGGGATCAGCATGGGGAAATAGACGTTCTCCACGCCCAGCTCCTTGAAGCGCTTGTCCATCTCCGCCTGGATCCGCTCCCAGATGGCGTAGCCGTAGGGGCGGACGATCATGCAGCCGCGGACGGGGGCGTAGTCGCACAGCTGGGTCTGGGTGATGACGTCGGTGTACCACTGCGAGAAGTCCTGATCCCGGGGGGTGATGAAGCTGACGAACTCCTGTTTGTCCTTGTTCTTGGCCATGGTTCTCTCCTCCTGTTTTCTCCGGCGAGGGTACAGAAAAGCCTTCGCCTCTGTTGTCTGCAGGGACGAAGGCAGAATGCGCTGCTTTCGCGGTACCACCCGGCTTGGCCGCGCCGCGTCTGCGGGAGGCCCACTCGTTGCATCCTTTCACGGGGATGAGGCGGCGGGGGTTGGCCGCGGCTCCGGGCTGGGTTGGTCGCGATGTCCGCCGTGCGCCTCCCACCGCCGCGCACTCGCTTGGGCTTCCCCCGTGACCGGGCCCTTCACAGCCTGTAGCCGCATCATAGCACGATTGCGGGGGATTTGCAAGGGGGAGCGGACGCAAAAGGGTCCGCGCCACGGCGAGGGAGCGCGGACCCGGATCGTGCGGATCAGTCGCTGAGCGCGGTCTTCAGCGCGGCGATCTCTTCGGGGGTCATGCCGAGGGACAGCAGGTAATCCTCCGCCAGCCCGGCCAGGTCCCGGCCCTCCAGCGACTCCACGCCGAAGGCGGTGGCCAGGGACTTGCGGATGTTGGCGTTGGCGATGATGTCATACTGCTCGGTGCCGGGCTCGACGCCGTAGTAGTTGTAGTAGGTGACCATGTAGTCGGCCACGACCTCCTCCTCGGAGGCGCCCATCAGGCACTCCAGCACGGCGACGGTGAAGCCGGCGCGGTCCTTGCCCTCGGTGCAGTGCACCAGGTAGGGACCCTCGCAGAGCGCGATGAAGCGGAAGCCCGCGGCCAGGCCCTCGCCGAACTCGGGAGCGGCGAAGTCCACGCCCAGGTTCAGGGCGATCACGTTCTGCCTGCTGTAATAGCTGTCCTCGTAGCCCTCATAGGTCATCAGGACGTCCAGGTTGTCCGCCAGATTGACGAAGGTCTTCACGCCCGCGGCCTCGGCGGCGGCGTCGGCGTAGGTGTTGCGCCTGATCTCGGGATTGACGGGGGAGGAGGAGCGATACAGCTTGCCCGCGCCCATGCCCGTGGTGGTCACGGGGCGGAAGTTGGCGAACTGCTCGTCGGTCAGCTCGGGATAGGCGTCACGCTCCTCGCTGCGGACCAGCTGGTTCATGAACCAGCGGTCAAAGTAGGCGCCGGGCTCCTTCATGGAGATGGCGATCTCGACGGGCTCTTCCACGCCCTCGTTCAGGTGCCAGATGTAGCCGGGGGCCTCCTCGGTATTTTCCTTGGTGGCGACGCCCGCCGTGGTGGCCAGGTCGCCCATGTTGATGGCGATCAGCACATAGTCCTCGGCCTCGGCCTCATCGCTGCCTTCCTTGATGACCACGCGGACGAGCATGCTGCCCTGATCCACGTCGGAATAGTTGCTGCCGATGGGCATCTCGTAATCCTGCCCGAGGATGGTGACGGTGACCACGTCGCCGTAGGCGTAGCCGGCGGCAAGCAGTTCGGAGCCGGTGACGGCGAGCACCATGTTGCCGTATTTCTGGATCTCGGTGACGCTGGTGGCGACGGTCTCTGCCTCCACGGCGGTCTCGGCGGTGGCGGGGATCAGGCCGATGACCAGCAGCAGAGCGAGGAGCAGGCTGGCGAGTTTCTTCATGCGGGTTGCCTCCTTTATGCGGTTGGAACGGACGGGCAGGAAGCCCCTGCCCCGGTAAGGCCATTATACCATCGCCGGCGGGGATTGGCAAGGGTTACTATTCACCCCACCCCCCCGGCCCCCTCCCCGCCGGGGAGGGGGAGGAGAGAGCGCGCTGGCCGGGGGACGCTTTCCGCGGGAAAGCGTCCCCCGGACCCCCTTGAAAGACG
>JAEEGY010000015.1 GCA_016280565.1 Fretibacterium sp. | reverse complement strand
GCCAAATGGACAAAATCCGTTACAGCGAGGACGGCAGGATATACACGCATCCAAGGGACGAGACGCTCGAAAGGGACATCAACGACATCCTCCACCTCAACGGGAGGGACGGTCTGGATACGTCGACGGGGCTCCTTCATGGAAGACGGGAAGCGTACAGGTCGTATGCCGAAAAAATGAAGCGGCAGGGCAGGAACCTCAGCCGCGCTTATATCGAGAGGCGGATAGAGGCCATCGAGAGCCAGGATATCTATCCGGAGTTTGCGGGGGTCATCCTGTACCTCCTGAAGAGGAAGCTCCGGCAGTTTGGGAAATTGTAATATAGAAACAGAACCGGCGGCAGGAGGGCTCTCCTGCCGCCGGTCTATTATCCGTTGATGTTTTCACTTCACCGCATTACGCATGGTCATGCGAGCTTTACGCTGCCCTTGCTGAGTTTCTTTCCGCTTGCCTTGT
This sequence comes from Fretibacterium sp., assembly GCA_016280565.1. GTDB lineage: Bacteria > Synergistota > Synergistia > Synergistales > Aminobacteriaceae > JAFUYV01. The sequence continues at coordinate 11,152 of JAEEGY010000015.1, read as the reverse complement.
CAAAGAAAAGCAGCCCGCTGCCCACGAAGGTGAAGTTCATCGGGGTGTTGACGGTGTAGTCCACGCCGCCGAACTTCACGCTGGTGATGAGCTGGCCCTCTGCCTTGAGCTGGACGGTGGTCTCCATGCCGGCGGGGAGCGCCGCGTAGACCAGCCCGCTCAGTTCCCCCTCCTCCAGGTGGACGAACTCGGGCCGCACGCCCAGGACGGCGTTGTCCTTGCCCTCCTGCAGGCCCTCAAGGGGTTCGTTCCCCTCAAAGAGGAAGGTGTGGCCCAGAGCCGTGAGCTTAGCGGTGTTCGCGCCGGTTTTCTCGGCGGAGGCGGGGATGAAGTTCATCGTCGGGCTGCCCACAAACTCCGCCGCAAACAGGTTGGCCGGGTCGTTGTAGACACTCAGCGGGGGAGCGTACTGCTGGAGCAGACCGTTGTTCATCAGGCAGACGTGGGTTGCCAGCGTCATGGCCTCGAGCTGGTCGTGGGTGACGTAAACGAAGGTGGAGTCCGTGCTGGCGTGGAGTCGCTTCAGCTCCGTGCGCATCTCAAGGCGGAGCTTGGCGTCCAGGTTGGACAGCGGTTCGTCCATGAACAGCACCTTCGGCGCCGGGGCAAGGGTGCGGGCGATGGCCACGCGCTGTTGCTGGCCGCCGGAGAGCTCGCTGGGGTAGCGCTTCTCAAAACTCTCGATCTGGAGCAGGGCCAGCATTTCCTTCACGCGCTCACGAATGCGGTCCCTGGCCCAGCCCAGGTTCTCCAGGCCAAAGGAGATGTTCTGATAGACCGTCATGTGGGGCCAGAGTGCGTAGTTCTGGAACAGGAAGCCGATGTCGCGCTTCGCCGGAGAGATGTTGATGCTCTCCTTTGAGTCGAACACCACGGTGTCCCCGATGGTGATGCGGCCCTCCGTGGGGGTCTCCAGTCCGGCGATCATGCGAAGGGTCGTGGTCTTGCCGCAGCCGGAGGGCCCCAGGAGCGTGATGAACTCCCGGTCCTCGATGACCATGTTGAGGTCCTGAACGGCATTAGCGCCTGAATTCGAACCAAAACGCTTTGTAATGTGTTCCAATACGATCTTAGGCATTGTCAATTAACCTCCTATGCCCCTGTCGAGGCTCGCGCCCGTCAGCTTGTTGACGGCGAACTGGATGACCAGCACCACGAGGATGATGAGCAGGTTGATGGCGTTGCTGGCCTGGGTGAGGCCCGTGCGGCTGTACTCCTGAAGCAGCGTCGTGACCAGCGTTGTGTAGCTCGCGGCCAGAAGGACGAACAGGCTCATCTCACGCATACAGGAGATGAAGGGCAGCAGGTAGCCGCTGATGAAGCTGGCCTTCTGGATGGGGAACAGCACGCGCGTCATGCGCTTCCACCAGGGAACACCCATGATGACCGCCGCCTCCTCGATCTCACCGGAGAGCTGGAGCATGGCGCTGGTCCCTGCGCGGGAGGCGAAGGGCATGAACTTCACGGAGCCCACCAGCAGCAGCAGGAAGAAGGAGCTGTCCAGCCAGGTGAAGCCCTTGGTGTAGGACAGGGCTAGGTAAACCGCGCCGAAGCTCATGGACGGGATGAGGTAGGGGAGGAAAGCCAGGTCGGACATGAGGGTTGCCGCCCGGCTGCCGCGCTTGCGGGCCACGGCGTAGCCGATCAGGATGCCGAAGGTCCCCGCAAGGATGGAGACCAGCACGCTCAGCAGCAGGCTGCGCCCCATCGCCTGCCACAGGGTGGCGCTGCGGAGGATACCGATGGTGTCGCCCTTGTTGCTGCCCTCAAAGAGCTCCGTGGAGGTCCAGTAGCGCAGCGTGAAGGTGGACCAGTCGCCCGGGACCTCAAACAGGCTCTCCATGGCGAAGGACAAAAGCGGCATGATGGCGAAGAACGCCACGATGACGATCATGATGGCGGCGGTGGGCGTCCGTGCCCGGCCCAGCTTGACGAGCGACACCTGCCCGGACTTGCCCGTGACGGTGGTGAAGCTCTTGCGCGTGCCGGTGAGCCAGTTGTTCAGCGTCAGGATGCCGATGGAGAAGATCATCAGCACGATGGCGACGACGTAGCCCTGGCCGATGGTGAACCCGGTGTTGATAAGGTTCCGCATCTGCACGGAGATGGAGACGAAGTTGTTTCCTGAGCTGATGCTGCTCTTGTTCAGGAAGAAGGGCACGGTGAACGAGCTGATGGAGCTGGAGAACACCAAAAGCACGGTGCTGACCAGCGCGGGCAGCACGATGGGCAGCGTGATCCGCCGGAGGATCTTGAAGCGGCTGGCCTTCAGCACGGTGGCCGCCTCCTCAAGGTTGGCGTCCATGTTGCGGAGGATGCCGCCGATGAGGATGTAGGCAAAGGGGGCGTAGTGCAGGCCAAGGCTCATGGCGCAGGGCCACAGGCCGTAAACGAAGGACTCCGGCACGCAGAGGCCCGTCACGGATTGGAGGATGCCCATGCCGGCGTTGATGGACGTGTTCTTGAAGAAGTTCTCCCAGAACATGGCCATGGACCAGCTCGGCATGATGTAGGGGAACACGAAGACGGTGGAGATGAACTGCTTGGCGGGGAGGTCCGAGCGCGTGATGAACCACGCCACCATCCCACCGAACAGCACCGCCACAAAGCAGGCGATCAAAGCCATGAGGGCAGACTGCCCCAGCGGGATCCAGAACTTCGTCTCAGCGTAGTTAAATTCCTTGCTCGTCAAAAGTTCCGTCCAGTGGTGGAAGGTCCAGCTTCCGTCGGCCACCTCGTCCCCGATCCAGATCGCCTCCTGATTGCCGTTGACCTTGAAGGAACCGATCAGCAGCGTTGAGAGAGGAAGCACCACCGCCAGCAGAAGCAGGGTCAGGAAGATGACCGTGATTAGGTTTGCCGGCTTGGAACAATAGGATTTGAATTTTTGCATGAACGCACCTCGTGGTTAAAAGCTCACGCCCTAAGGCTGAAGGGATGGAAACCGCCTCCCGAAGGAGGCGGCGTGAATATCCAGACCTGTTCCGGGCTCTATTTGCCGGCCATCTGCATATTGATGAACTTCATCACGGTGCGGTAGGAGGCATCGAGGAATTCCACGTTCTCGACGATGCAGTTGGCCTTCCACTGGGCCAGCGCCGGGTCGCCGGGGATGCCGTTTGCCGGGTCGCCAGGCAGGGTGGGGACCTTCTGGTTGCCGGAGTAGTAGCCCATGATGCCGCCCCAGCCGGCGTTGAAGCCTTCCTCGGTGAGCAGGTAGCGGATGAAGAGGCAGGCGGTGTAGGGCAGGTGCGCGGTGCGCGGGATCAGCGTCCACATATTGTAGATGAAGCCGTTGAAGCCCTCCACCTCGAAATTCCAGCCCGCCGCGGCCACGGTCTTGGCGTAGTACTTGTCCGTGCCCTTGTACTCATCCTTGTGGTACTCGTAGTCCTTCAGCTTGTTGAGCCCCGCGAAGATGATGCGCCCATCGTTGGCGTAGTTGTTGAGCGCCTTGATCTCCTTGGTGTCCGAAGCGTGCCAGTAGCCCACGTTCTTGATGAACTCCGCGATGAACTTGAAGCCGATGTTGGGGTAGCCCTCTGCGGAGGGGTCACAGTCCTTGCCGAAGTAGCTCTTGTAGGCCTTCGCCAGCTTCTCGCAGGAGCTCTCGCTGGTGAGCATGATGAGGAAGTTCATGTTCACGTCCTCGCCCAGGGGGCTCTGGAAGGAGACATTGTGCAGGCCCTTGAGGCTCACGCCGTCCGCGCCGGTCATCTGCCAGACGTTCTTGAGCTGTTCCAGGCCGATCTTCGAGCAGTCATAAATGAAGATCTTGCTGAAGGTGACGCCAACGAGGGGATTCTGGTCCTCCGGGGCGATGCCAAACTCCTCACCCTTGGGAACGTAGCTCAGCAGGAAGTTTGTGTCCAGCATGGCGTTCTTCAGGAAGGAGGCGTCCTGGAGCATGACGAAGTCGGCGATGTAGCTGCCGGCCTTCTGCGCGGCGGAGAGCTTGGGCTGGTACTCGCTGCCCTTCTTGCTGTTGTAGGACGTGCGGCCCGCCGCCCAGGGGTACTTCTTCTCGAACTTTGCCAGGGCCTTCTTGACGCCGCTGGTGAGGGAGTCCGCGTTGAACGTCTCGCCGGGGTTGGCCTCCAGCTCCGCCTTGGCGGCGGCCTCCAGCTCGGTGAGGGACATCTTCTCCGCCGTCTTGATGGATGCTTCCACGTCCACGTTAGGAACGCTGGCACAGGCCGCGACGGCAAACGCCATCACCAGCGCGCACGCCGCCAAAAGAACTCGCTTCCCACTGTTCATTGCCTTTCTCATTTCTGTCACTCCTTATTCAGATTAAAGCTCAGGGTGGCACTGACCCCCTGGACCCTCCATAATTTGGGCTCTTCCCGCCGGGGCGGGAAGAGCAATTTTAAATCGCTTCCTTATTATTATAGAAGATTATGAAGTTTATGCAAATTTCCGCCGCGTCACACCGTCCGCTGGGAGATGCCCTTCATGCCGGAAACGTCCCAGTCCTCGTTCAGGACCGAGACAACGCTGCCGCAGTACGCGCACGGGGCGGAGGCGTTGATCTTCAGGGGCGCGCCGCAGTGCGGGCAGGTCGCCGTCTGCTTCTGGCCGTCCGAAGTCAGGACGCCCGTCTTCCGGACCAGCTCCCACTCGTACTCCATGAACTTTTCCCGGTTCTGGTCGCCGGAGACCACCTTGCCCGTCCGGTCATCCAGGACGTAGCTCACGATCCGGGACTTCAGCCGCACGGCGAGGTAGTCCATCCCGCCGGACTGCCAGTAGCCCAGGAGGTTCGTGTCCAGCACCGCGATGTTCTCCGTGCAGTCCGTCCGGCGGGCCTTGCGGAGCGCGTCGAGCTGGCGGTCCATCTGATTGAAGAAGGCGTCCGTCATGTAGGGCCTCAGGGACGAGATGTCCTTGTCGTGCCAGGCGTCCTGCATCTGGACGTAGAGGTTCGCCAGGTGCGCCCGGAGTTTCGCCTCGTCAAACTGCGGGTCCAGCGCCAGGTAGCCGCTGATGGGCTTCAGATTGCGGTTCACAGGCGCGGGGGCGGTGTAAACGGGCGCGGAACTCTGAAGCGATTTCTTCTTGTTTTGGTTCAGGAAGACGATGCCCAGGACGACGATGACAATGACCGCCAGCATCCAGTCATCCCCGTCGGAGGAGAGGAGCGAGCCCGCCGCCGCCGCCCCGAAGAGGTCCCCGCCGCTGTAGCTTCCGTGGCTGCTGCTCCCGCCGCTCCAACCGCCACTCCAACCGCCGCCGCCTCCGCTGGAGCTGCTGCCGCCATAGTCACTGTTGCCCGAGAAGCCGCCGAAGTCGGCCCAGGTCCCGTCTGGAGCCAGACACAGGCAGAAGGACAGCAAAAGCGCTGCCGCCAGGATCCCGAAGATTTTTTTGTTCATGAGATACCTCCAATAAAAAGCGCCGGATGGCTGGCGCGGATTTTGACCTTTTGAGATATCATAGCATAAACGGGAGGCTAAGGGCCTCTTCAAAATTAAAACTCAGGGGGAGGGAAAGGTGCCCCGCAGGGCATTTTTTCCCCCCTGAAAACCCCGAGGAGGTTATAGGGATGAAACGGATTTTTTACGCGGCGCTGTGCGCGCTCCTTTTGGCCGGACAGGCCGGAGCGTGGAGAGGCGAGGTGGGCTGGACCTTCCAGGCGGGCTCAGGACTCACCAGTGGCGTTGCCGTTGCAGGGGGACTGGTGCTTGCCGGGGACGGGGACGGAACGCTCTACGCTGTGCAGAGGGCGTCCGGGCAGCAGGCCTGGGCCTACCAGGGGACGAACACCATCGTGGGCACTCCCTCCGTTCTGGAGGATAAGGTCATCTTTGCCCAGGCGGACGGAACCCTCACCTGCCTCCGGCTTTCGGACGGCTCCGTCGTCTGGCAGAGCCTTCCCCCCGACACGGGGGCTGCGACCCTGACGGATGGGACAGCTGTGGGGGGCGGGAAGGTGTTCCTTGTCAGAGGAGATGAAAAGCTCTACGCCTTGAGCGCGGCGGACGGCAAGCCCCTGTGGAGCTATGAGTCCAGCCAGGAGCTGCGCAGTGCCCCGGCATTTGCCGAGGGGGTCCTTCTGCTGGGAGAGCAGGGGGGCGTGTTCAGTGTCATCGACCCGGAGAGCGGACGACGCCTGACGGGCGGCGGCGCGGGGGGGGCCATCAACACCCCAACGGTCAGCGACGGCAGCGCGTTCTTCTCCAGCTGGGACGGCTCCGTTCAGCGCATCAAGCTCAAGGGCAACATCCCTCAATGGAAGGCCAGTGTTGGGGACCCCGTCACGACGCCTCCGGCTGTAGGCCAGGGGAAGGTCTTTGTGGGGACAGGCAGGGGAAACATCGCCGCCCTTGACGCGAAGAGCGGAAATATCCTGTGGCAGTTCAACACCCAGGGCGGCGAGGTCATGGCCCAGCCGGTCGTGGGGGAGGGGATGGTGTTCGCCGGCGGCGGCCAGGGTGTCCTCTCCATCCTCAACGCCGCGACGGGAAAGCTCCTCTCCACCTTCACCACCGGCGCGGCCATCAACGGGACGCCCGCTTTTGAGGGCGGAGTGCTCTACCTGGGCAGCGGGGACGGCAGCCTGTACGCGATCATGTAAGATAAACGCGCCCATCAAAAGGGGCGCGTTTGCTGACTTGTCTGGCCAGGGCCTCCGGGAAGCGTCCCACGCTTCCCGGAGGCGCGTTGCCCTTTTTCAGAGGAAATCACGTTCACATTTCCAGGTATTCTACACCAAAGACAGGCATTCCATTGAAAGTTTAACGATCTGTTCGCAAAGATGCGGATAGTCTAAGCCTTCGAGCTTTGCCGCTCTCGGTATGAGACTGTTCGGAGTCATTCCGGGCAGCGTGTTCACTTCCAGGCACCAGGCGTTGCCGTCATTGTCCATGATAAAATCCGCCCTTGAATAAACCTTCAAGCCCAACGCCCTGTGGAGCCTTAAGGCTAAATCCTGTAATCTTGCTTTTTCATCCTCACTTATTCTTGCCGGACATATCTCCCGCGCTCCCTCGCTGCCGCTTTGATACTTGGATACATAATCAAATTTACCCGCAGGGGGGATGATTTCAATAACACTGAGTGCCTTATCTCCCAGAATGGGAACCGTAAACTCTCTCCCTTCAATTTTTTTCTCTGTTATCGTCCTGTGTTTTGCGGCGGCGAGGGCCGCGTTCATTTCCTCGTCTGTCTGACAAATCCACGTGCCGATGGAAGACCCGCCGTTCACTTCTTTCACTACGCAGGGTGCGTGCTCGACATACGGCGCGGTTGGGATGCCATTCTCCCACATGATCTGCTTTGTATAGCTTTTATCCATCGCAAGCGCGCTTCCCAATGTTGCGCTTCCCGTATAGGGGACGCCGAGCAAATCCAACACCGCCTGGATTTTGCCGTCCTCTCCGTCGGCCCCGTGCAGGCCCAGGAAAACGCAGTCTGCCAATTTGCATATTTCCAAAACATCCTTGCCAAGCCTCGATTTGCTTTTATCCTTTCGCAGCCTGTATACCGCCTCTATGTCGGGCTCATGGTGGTCGATCTTCACATCGACACAAAATCCATCCGGCGAATCAAAGGCATCCGCCAACTTGCCCTCATAATTTTCAAGCCCAAAAAACATATCCACAAAAATCGCTTTATGGCCAAGGGATCTAAGCGCCTTGCAAATTTCAGTCGCGCTAACCAGCGAAACCTGTCTTTCGGAACTCACACCGCCTCCAAGAACTACGATCTTCATTTGCTCCTCCTCACAGATTACATTAGAACATTTCGCGGGAGCCTTTCAGGCCCCCGCGGTTTTATGCGTCTTTCAGTTTAACCCAGCTTCGCCAGCTCCTGCCACAGCTCGCGCTGTTTGTCGGTCAGGTGCCGCGGGATCTCGATGCGAATGCGGACGAAGAGGTCGCCGCTGCCGCCGTCCCGCCGGGGCATTCCCTTGCCGCGCAGACGCAGTCGCTGCCCGTCCTGAATGCCAGGAGGCATCTTCATGGTGACGGAGCCGGTAAGGGTCTCCACCTGAATGTCACCGCCCAGCACGGCCTGCCAGGGGGCGACCTTCATCTCCCGCGTCAGGTCGAAGCCGCTGACCTCAAAGACGGGGTGCGGGGCCAGGTGCAGGTTCACGTAGATATCCCCGCCGCCATTTGCCTTGCCGGGAAGGCGGATCTGCGAGCCCTCGGTGATGCCCTGGGGCAGGCGCACGTTGAGGGTCCTCCGGTCGTTTCCCCGGCCGCTCAGCACCAGCGTGTGCGTCCCGCCGCGGACGGCGTCCTCCAGCGACAGCTCCAGGTCCACCTCGCTGTCCCGTTGGACGGGCTGCCCGCGAAAACCTCCCCTCTGTGCGCCGGAGAAGAAGTCGGAGAACCCGCCCCCGCCGCCAAAGAGCGTCTTGAAGAAGTCGCTGAAGCCGCCCATGTCCCCGCCGAACTCCATGTGGACGCCGCCGGGCGCGCCCTCCCACCCCGGCGGGGGCGTGAAGTCCTGCCCGGCCTGCCAGTTCATCCCCAGCGTGTCGTACTTCTGGCGCTTATCCGGGTCCTTGAGGACCTCGTAGGCCTCGTTGATCTCCTTGTAACGCGCCTCGGCGTCCTTTTCCTTGCAGACGTCGGGATGGTACTGCTTCGCCAGCTTCCGGTAGGCCCGGCGGATCTCATCGGCCGGCGCCGTGCGGGACACTCCCAAAATCTCGTAATAATCCTTATATTGAACGGACATCTCTATCAGCCCCTTATTGACCAATCTTAACCTTGAAGGAGTATAACATCAAAATAAGAGGCGTACATCAAGAGAAATACGGACGCGGTGCGCCCTGCACGGTCTCATTTCATTCCACCTCAGTTGAACAGCTTTTTGACCTTCTCGAAGAGGCCGGGGGCCTCGCCCGTGCCCACCGGAGCCTTCATCTCTTTGGCCAGCTCGGTGATGAGCTCCCTCTGGCGGTCCGTCAGCTTCTCAGGGATGTCGATAAGGACGTGGGCGTAGAGGTCTCCCCGGGACCGGGCACGGTTCAGACGCGGCATTCCCTTCCCCTTGACCTTGAGGACGTGCCCGTGGACGGTGCCCGCCGGGACGGCGATCTTTTCCATGCCGTCGATCAGCGTCTCGATCTCCGTCTCCGTGCCCAGCACCGCCTGAGGATAGGTCAGGACCAGGCGCGTGTGCAGGTCTGCCCCGTCGCGCTCGAACCGTTCGTTGGCGGCCACGTCCGTCACCAGATAGAGGTCGCCCGCGGGGCCGCCGTTGACTCCGGCCTCGCCCGCCCCCGGGATGCGGAGCCGCGTGCCGCGCTCCACGCCCGCCGGGACCTTGACCTCTAACTTATGCGTCCGCCGCACCTGGCCCCGCCCGCCGCACTCGGAGCACTTCTCATGAATGATCTTGCCCGTGCCGTGGCAGGTGGGGCAGGGGGTGACGGTGACGAACTGCCCAAAGAGGGACTGCTGGGTCTGCTGCACCTGGCCGCGGCCGCCACAGGTGGTGCAGGTCTCCGGCTTCGTCCCTGCCTTGGCACCGGAGCCGCCGCAGGCCTCGCACTTTTCCCACCGGGGGATCTCCAGGTCGCGGGCCACACCCTGGGCTGCCTCCAGCAGCGTGACGCGGAGCACCATCTCCAGGTCGTCGCCGCGGCGCGGGGCGTTGGGGTTGGCCTGCCGCCGGCCCATTCCCCCGCCAAAGACCTGGGAGAAGAGGTCACCAAACAGGTCGCCAAAGTCCATGCCGCCCATCCCCTCGCCAAAGGAGGGACCGTCGGCGGAGCCAAACTGGTCGTAGCGGGCCCGCTTCTCCGGGTCACCCAGGACGGAGTAGGCCGCGTTGATCTTCTTAAAGTGCTCCTCCGCGTCCTTGTCGCCGGGATGCGCGTCCGGGTGATACTTGCGCACAAGCTGGCGGTAGGACTTCTTGATGTCCGCCTGCGTCGCGTCCCGCGGGACCTCCAGGAGCTCGTACAAATCTTCCATTTTTCTTTACCGGCACCTCGTTACACATACTGCCCAAAATTTAGGGGCGGAAGTTTCCCCACTCCCGCCCCTGGAATTATAACTGAAGAATGGCTCCTCTGCCACGTTTAGTTTGACGCTTTAGATGCGTTCGCGGATAAGTCGGCCCATCTCCCGGCAGCCGATGACTTTTTCTCCAGTCTGGGCGATGTCCCCGGTGCGCCAACCCTCGTCCAGAACGGCGCTCACTGCGTCCTCAATGGCGCGGGCTTCGGCCTCCATGCCCAGGCTGTACCGCAGCAGATAGGCCGCCGCCAAAATCGTGCCGATGGGGTTGGCCTTGTCCTGACCCGCGATGTCCGGCGCGGAGCCGTGGATGGGCTCGTACAGTCCCGGCCTGCCCGGCTGCCCAAGGCTCGCGCTGGGGATCATGCCGATGGAGCCGGTGATCTGGCTGGCCTCGTCGGACAGGATGTCGCCGAACATGTTCTCCGTCACGATCACGTCAAACTGGCCGGGGTCCTTCACCAGCTGCATGGCAGCGTTGTCCACATACATGTGATTGAGCTCCACGTCCGGGTACTCCTTCGCCACGCCCTCGACGATCTCGCGCCACAGGCGGGAGGTCGTCAGCACGTTGGCCTTGTCCACGGAGGTGACCTTCTTCCTCCGCCCCTTGGCCGTCTGGAACGCCACGTGGGCGATGCGGCGGATCTCGTGCTCGGAGTAGCTCATCACGTCCGTCGCAACCCGCTCATTGTCCCGCGTCTCCGTTTTGTGTTCGCCAAAATAGACGCCGCCGATCAGCTCCCGCACGACGATGAAGTCAATGCCCCTCTCCGCGATGTCCTTCCTCAGCGGGCAGGCGGCGGAGATTGCGGGGAACATCTTTGCCGGGCGAAGGTTGGCGTAGACGCCCAGGCCGTTGCGCAGTTTCAGCAGGCCCTTCTCCGGGCGGTTCTCCGGCGGCTGAGCGTCCCACTTGGGGCCGCCCACTGCGCCCAACAGCACCCCGTCCGAGGCAAGGCAGGTCTTCAGGCTCTCCTCCGGCAGGGGGACGCCGAACTGGTCAATGGCATTCCCGCCCATGGGGGCTTCCTTGTAAATAAACTTGTGGCCGAACTTCTTCGCCACGGCGTCCAGCACGCCGAGGGCTTCTCCCACGATCTCCGGGCCGATGCCGTCGCCGCGGATAATAGCTATGGTCTTCTCCATCACGCGGCCCCCCCTCAGATTTT
>JAEEGY010000102.1 GCA_016280565.1 Fretibacterium sp. | reverse complement strand
GGGCCGGCCAGACAAGTCAGCTCATGCCCACGGGGCACGGGCTCGCCGCCGGGCTACCTGGGGACAATGACCTCATCCCCCGGCCGGGCTTCCCCGCTTTCCAAAACCTTCACAAAGATGCCCTCCCGCGGCATCATGCAGTCCCCGGCGGCTTTGCGTATCGCGCAATCCCCGTGGCACTCCTTGCCGATCTGCGTGACCTCGCAGACCGCGGTGCCGATTTTCAGGCGCGTCCCCACCGGCAGTTCGTAGAGGCAGAGCCCCTCCGTCAGAATGTTCTCGGCAAACGCCCCCGGCTGCAGTTTTTCCCTGACGCGGGGCTGAAGTTTTGCCACGCTCTCGGCCCCCAGCAGGCTGACCTGGCGGTGCCCGCTCCCCGCGTGCGCGTCGCCCTCGATCCCGTGGCTGGCCCTGAGGATAATTTTCTCCACGGGGTGCTTCTGCTCCCCCCTGCGCTCGCTGACGCAGACGGCGAGGATTTTTCCTGTCATTGCCCCGGGCTCCGCGTGCTCCGTCCTGCCCGCCAGCAGCTCCGTTCCATGCTGAATCGCGGGGAGGACCGCGCTGAAACACTCGCGGGCGGCCTTCTCGCTGCCCGGCAGGTTGATGATGAGCGTCGCCCCGCGTATCCCCGCCACGGCCCGGGACAGGCAGCCCATGGGCGTGATCTTCATGCTCTCCGCCCGCATGGCCTCCGGAATGCCCCGTGCCTCCCGCTCAAGGACGGCCAGCGTCGCCTCCGGCGTCACGTCCCGGGGGGCAAAGCCAGTCCCCCCCGTCGTCAAAACAAGGGGCAGCTTCAGCTCGTCCGCGCATTTCACCAGTTCGGACCTGATAAGCTCAAACTCATCCGGGATGATTTTCGTGTAAGCAGCCTCCCAGCCCGTTTCCTCCAAAAGACGGCGCAGCGCGGGGCCGCTGGTGTCCTGCCTTTCGCCCCGGGACCCCTTGTCGCTCACCGTGATGACTGCTGCTTTACGCATGATAAGGTCACTCATTTCTCTCAAAATCTCCGTGAACGCCGCCGCTCTTGGACAACAGGCGGATGTCGCCGATCACCATGTCGCGCTGCACTGCCTTGCACATATCATAAACCGTCAGCAGGGCGACGGACACAGCGGTCAGCGCCTCCATCTCGACGCCGGTCCGCCCCGCGCAGGAGAGCTCGGCCCGGACGTTGACGGCCAGCGCCTCCTCGTCCAGGGAGAGGGAAAGCTCCGCGCCGTTCAGACTGAGGGGGTGGCACAGGGGGATCAAGTCCGGCGTGCGCTTCGCCCCCATGATGCCCGCCACCTGCGCCACGGTCAGGACGTCGCCCTTTTTGACGCCCCCGCTCTGGATGAGGCGGAACGTCTCCGCGTTGACGAAAATCCGCCCAGCGGCCACGGCGCGGCGGTGCGTGATGTCCTTCTCCCCCACGTTGACCATGTGCGCGCGTCCCTCGTTGTCAAAGTGTGTGAAGTCCCCGGTCAAATCAGCCATCCGTCAGCCTCCGATCCTGTTCATGCTGCGGCCCGCCGTGCTGAGCCGCTCCGCCGATAAGTAAGGGTGCCTCTCCGGCTTGGCGAGGATCGCCTGCCGCAGGGCCTCCTTTATTTTCTCACGGTCCAGCCCTTTTATGGGGATCTCCTGACGGGAGTGAAGGCAGGGTTTTAGATATCCGTCGGCGGTGAGGCGGATTTTGTTGCACTGGGCGCAAAAATCACAGGTCATGGGGCTGATGAACCCCACGCGCCCGCGCGCGCCCTCGAACTGGTACAGCCGCGCGACCCCGTCCCCCGGCAGGGGCCTGAGGCCAGGGAGGAGCGCCAGGGCCTCCCGGAAGGTCAGATAGGCGTCCTGCCCAAAGCCCTCCGTCATGGGCATGGGCATCAGCTCGATAAAGCGGATATCCATGTCGTTCTCCCGCGTGATGTCCGCCAGGCGCGGAAGCTCGTCGCCATTGAAGCCGCCTATCAGGACCGTGTTGATCTTCACGCGGAGCCCCGCGGAACGGGCCGCCTCGATGCCGCCCAGGGCTTTGTCCAGCGAGCCGCCCCGCGTGATGCGGGCGTATTTCTCCGGGTCCAGCGTGTCCAGGCTGATGTTGATGCGGCGGAGCCCCGCGTCCCTCAGCGTCGCGGCCATCCCGGACAGCAGGGTCCCGTTCGTCGTGAGGCAAACTTCCTCCACTCCCGGCACTGCGGCGGCGCGGCGGCAGAGAGGGACGATATCCTTCCTCAATAAGGGCTCTCCGCCCGTGAGACGGATTTTTTTTATGCCCAGCTCCGCCGCGGCCTCAATGACGCGGATGATCTCGTCCTCAGTCATCGTTTCGCCCTGTGACTCCTCTGACCCGGCCGGCATACAGTAGCGGCAGCGAAGGTTGCACTGGTCCGTCACGGAGACGCGCATATAGCTGATTGCCCGCCCAAAGGCGTCGCAAAAGGGCGTCATCGTCCCTGGCCTCTCTCAAACAGGTTCAGGGCCACCAGGACGGCAAAGGAGATGGTTAAATTGACCAGCACCCATTTCATGGCCAGCTCGTCGTTCCCCGTGCGCCAGAGCTGATAGACCGTGGTGGAGATCGTCGCGGTCCGGCCCGGCGTGTAGCCCGCGATCATGCTCGTCGCGCCGTACTCGCCCAGGGCGCGGGCAAAGGACAGGATGGTCCCCGCGATGATCCCCGGGCGGCAGCAGGGGATGCGGATGCGCCAGAAAATCGTGGTGCCCGACGCCCCCAGGGTCTGCGCCATCTCCTCCAAAGTCTGGTCGAAGGCCTCGAAAGCCCCCCGCGCCGTCCGGTACATCAGCGGAAACGCCACCACCACGGAGGCGAAGACGGCCGAGTACCATGTCATGGTGAGGCGCACCCCAAAATGGTCCAGCATCCAGAGCCCCAGGGGGCGGCGCGGACCCAGGAGGCGCAGCAGAAAATAGCCCACCACCGTGGGCGGCAGCACCAGCGGCAAGGTCAGCACCGCGTCAAGAAAGCCCTTCGCCAGCCGCGGCAATTTCGCGGCGTAATAGGCCGCCGCAATGCCGGCGAAGAACACGATGGCGCAGGAAATGGACGCCACCCTCAGGGAGGTGAATAACGGGTACCAGTCCATGAATTATTTTGCCGGGGCAAAACCGACGGAGGCGAAGATCTCCAGGGCCTCCGGGGACCTGAGATAGTCCAGAAAAGCGCGCGCCCCGGCCGCGCGGGCAGAGTGGGCCAGCACCGCCGCGGGGTAGACCACCGGCGTTTTCAGCGTGCCCGCGGGCGGCTCGGCCACGACGGCCAGCCTGTGGGTCGCCGCGTCCGTGGCATAGACGATGCCGCAGTCCACAGCCCCTTCCCGCACCTGCAGGGCGACCTCGGTGACGTTGCTGCCAAAGGATATCCTGCTTTCGGCGTTCAGCTTGTCCCAGAGCCCCATGTTCGTGAGGATCTCCTGAGAATACGCGCCCACGGGCACGTCGGCATTCCCCAGGGCGATCGCGCGGAGCTTGTCCGTCCCCAGATCCTCGTAGGAATGAATCCCTGCCGGGTTCCCCTCGGGGACCACAAGGGCCACTTTATTCTCCAAAAGGTTTATTCGGGTCGCCGCGTCGATGAGGCCCGCCTTCTCCAGCGCGTTCATCTGTTTTTGCGCGGCGGAGATAAAAAGGTCGCACTCCGCGCCCTCCTCGATCTGCGTCTTGAGCGTGCCCGAGGAGTCGAAGTTGTAAAGAAATTCCACGTCGGGGTTCGCCTTCGTGTAGAGCGCCGCGATCTGCTCCATGGTGGCCTGCATGGACGCGGCCGCAAAGACCGTCAAAGTCACCTTGTCCTGTGCCGCGGCGGGCCGGGCGGAAACTCCTAAAGCAACACAAAAAAATAACGTTATAACGGCTGTAAACTTTTTCATAAGGCACATACTCCCTTCCTTTTACAGGACTTCCAAAAGGACCTCCAGCGTGCCGCCGCACACCATGCCGCTCTCCGCGGCATCCTCCTCCGTCAGGTCCACAGGGCACAGCTGAGGCCGGGAGCTTTCGCCGGAGAGGATATCCCTGGCTTTTTGGATCAGCAGGGCCTCCGCGCAGCCGCCGCCGATGGTCCCCACGCAGCCGTCGCTCAGGACCAGCATTTTCGTTCCCACGCTCCTTGGCGCGGAGCCGCGGCGCGCAACGATAGTGAGCAAAACCTTCCTTCCGGGCTTGCCCAGCGCCTCCAGAATTTCGTCGGGGTACCCTGCACCGCGTCCCTGCCGGTTTTTCACCTCGATGATCTCCGCCATGACGGCGACCGCGATCTCCTCCGGCGTCTCAGCGCCGATGTTCAAACCGATAGGGGTGTGGACGCTGTCCAACACGTCCTTTGACACTCCGGCTTTCATCAGGTTTTCTTTGACCAGCCGGACCCTTTTCCGGGAGCCCATGAGCCCGATATAGGCGTGGGGCTTAGCCGCGATGAGCTTTAAACATTCCTGGTCCCAGCGGTGCCCGCGGGTGACGATCACAAAGAAGGTATCCCTATCCCCGGGTATCGCGTTCAGGGCGTTTTCAAAGCTGTCGCAGAGCACGAGGTCAGCCCCGGCCGCCCTCGCGTTCCCGGCGAAGGATGGCCTGTCGTCAATGCAGGTCACGCGGCAGCCGATCATCCGGCCGAGTTTGATGATGGGGATGGAGACGTGCCCGGCCCCGCAGACCACGATTTTCTTCTCGCGCTCAAGGCGCTCCACGTAGACGCGTCTTCCGGCTATCTCCTGAACGCCCGTTG
>JAEEGY010000101.1 GCA_016280565.1 Fretibacterium sp. | reverse complement strand
TGAGACTTTATATTGGCGGGCAGGTATGCCTTATTTCTGGACAACAACTTTATTAATTTTAATTGTTTCTTTGGCCGTCAGAGCCTTTCGTGGAGGTAAAATTGCTTTCTGGCTCTGCCTCCTTCTGACTTTTTTGAATGGGACGATCCTGGAATTGCCCTGCGTCTTTCAAGGCCTCATCGCCTTTCTTGCCGCTCTGCATTTCCTTCGGCGGGGGGAGAAAAACAATGCAGTGAAGGCGGGGGCTTTCTGGTTTTCTTCCATTACGGCTTTCCTGGTCATATATCTGGCCCCCGGTACAGCGGTTCGAATGGGCGGAATTGCTCAAATGCCCACTTTGTCTCATCTTATCCGCACCCTTGCTGTAGCGTCTGCCTTTGGAGTATTTACGGTGGTCAAATTTTTTATCAAACCGGTAGTTTGGGCTTTCTTGCTCTTCATGCCTGTTATTGCAAAGAATGTTCCTGTGCTTGATGAGAAACTGGCTCCTCGTGTCCGTGCCTGGCATATTGTCCTGGTAACATCCTTGTTTGCTCCGCTGATGCAGGCCATAGGAGGCTGGGCCCAGGGCTCAGGATTAGAATTAAGAGGAGAGAATCTGATTGCCTGGATGATGGGGGCCGTGTGGGTGTCCCTCTGGTCCTTTGGGTACCGTCAGGAACAGGGGCTTGAAAAAATCCAATCCTCTCGGCTGTTTGCCTGGCGATGGCCTCTCCTGCTCCTCTCGCTTTTGGTCAGCTACAACTTCATCGAGCTTATCGGAGACTTGAAAATAGCTCCTCACTTTGCTGCGGAAAACCAGGTGCGGGATGAGCTCATGGTGGAGCAAAGGGAGGCGGGAATTCAAAATGTGCTGCTCCCAAGGCTTGAGACTCGCCCAAAGTTATTGTTCTTCAACGATCTTCGTCCGTGGCCCTCAAATTGGATGAATGGCGCTTTTGCCAGCTATTATGGGGTCGAGACCGTCTCCGTTTTGCCCTCGCCTCTGTGTGAAGATGAGGAGTCCCTGAGGCAGCTTCGTGAGGGGAGGCCGGACCCTCTGGAAAAATTTGCGGGGCAGGGCGACTCCATAATGTGTTTTCTGGTGGGGGAATTGTACGACCCCTTCTTTGTGGGAATGGAGGGCGTGGCCAAAGCCCCGGAAAAAGCGCTACAATGGTATACAAGGGCTGCTGAAGACGGGAACGCTCAGGCGTGCCGGCGTTTGACCCGTTTGTATTTCCTCTATGACACGTCGCCTCAAAAGTATCTGAAGGCTGCCTATTGGTTCATGCGGTCAGAGTTGGCGTTGCTGCGCCTTTAGACGGCTGTTTCAAGGAGGGTAGGAAAAAGAATGTGGAAATGGCTTTGGACGGAACATCGATCCCGGCTTTATGCTGCTGCAGGGGCATTCCTCTTCTTGCTTTCAGGGATGACGGTCACCTTTCTCTCTCCCGAACACAGCTCCGGGGGAGGAGAGAGTCTGTCTCTCAACGAGAGAAAACCGGAGCCAGCCTACAGAAAAAATATCCCTGCTTCCGGCGTGGAGCAAAACAAAAAAGATGAAGGGAACGCTCCTGCTCAGGCAGAGCCCATACCTGAACCGAGAGCGAAATGGTATCTCAATATAACAGGGAGTGTCCGGAAGCCTGGCGTTTACCAACTGCCGCCGGACTCGCGGCTCTTTCAGCTTGTGGACGCTGCCGGGGGCTTTGATGGCCTTGCTGACCGCGTTGCTGTGAACCTGGCGGAACGCCTGGTGGATGGGCAGCACGTTCATGTCCCGAGTAAAAGCGAAAGCCGCGCCGCCGCTAAGAGAGGGGAGCCCCAAAACAGGGGAACGATGATCCTCGTCGAGGGGCCTGCTTCTCCATCCTCAGGTTGGGGATTTCAGGCATCGGGAAGCCATCAGTCCAATGGTCTGATCGACATTAATCACGCGCCGGAGGGGGATCTGGCGCGCCTCCGGGGGATTGGGCCCACTTTGGCGCGGCGTATCGTGGAGTACCGCCGGCAACACGGCCCTTTTCGAAGCGTAGAGGAGCTTGTCCAGGTGCGCGGGATCGGGGCCGCGAAGGTCAACGGTCTGCGTGGGCAGGCAAAGGTAAGCCCTTAAATCACCCATGATGATCCTTGTCCATGCCCCCATGCTCTCGGTTTTGGGGGCGCTCGTTGTCTCCCTGGCTCTCTTTGACCGGACGGGATCTCTTTGGTGCTTGTTCCTGGCGCCTGTCTTTGTTCTTGGTTTCTCCTTCCTTTCTTATAAAGAAGAAACACGGGGACAGTGGCCTGTCCTTGCTGTTGTTCTGCTGACGGTCTTGCTTTGTACCCTGAGAATTATCTGCGTTTTGGACCATCCTGTGGAGCCCCCAAAATCTGTTCAGGTGGAAGGGACGGTCTCTCTGGTGCGGCCCTGGGGTGAACGTAACACTGTCGCTGTCCTGGACACGCCAGAGGGAGGTTTTCTGCTAAAGCTCCGTTTTGCCACGCTCACGGAGGGGATGTGCCTGAAGGTCGAGGGGATCACCCGGCCTCTAAAGCAAGCAGGACGGGAGGGCGGCTTTGATGAGGAACGTTACTGGAGAGCCCGCGGCGTTGTGTCAGGACTTTCCACCTCAAAAAAAGAACACCTTCCCCCGATGTGGAGCCTTCCTCGTTTTCGTTACGCTCTCTATCGGAAGTTGGTTATCTACATGCCGCCTCTGACAGGGGCCTATCTTCGCGCCGCGTGGATTGGACAGAGGGACGAGGATCTTTACAAAGCTCACCGCGCCTGGGGGACCAGCCATCTTCTTGCCGTGTCGGGCTTTCATGTGGGGCTTGTCCTTCTCCTCATTTCTTTTTTTCTGGACCGGCGGCACGTTCTATTGCTTTCTGCTCTGCTGTGGGGATATATTCTGATGACCGGGGCGGCGCCAAGCGCTTTGCGCGCCGGGCTGATGGTCCAGGCGGCGCTGCTGGGGCAGCTTCTGGGCCGTCCATCCAGCTCCGTCAACAGCGTCTGCCTCGCCGCGGTCCTGCTTCTGTTCCACTCTCCTTTCCTGTTCTGGGATGTGGGCTGGCGGCTGTCCGTACTGGCCGCGCTGACACTCACGATGATGTACAGCATAGAGGGGAGAAAGGCCTGGGTATGGTTCCTGGTCAGCCCGGCGATCGCCCTCATCACCTTCCCGCAGGTGGCTTACACATTTAAGGAGTTCCCATTGGTGGGGCTCCTGCTCAATCTCTTTGCCCCCTTTGTCTTCTCTGCTGCCATCACAACGGCCTCCCTTTTTGCGCTTCTTCGCTTTTTAGGGGTCCCTTTCATGCCCTGGTTTTTGTCCTGGGTGGAGGGGGGCTTTAAGCTGTGGAGATGGGGGGCGGAGGGACTGCGTTCTCTTCTCCCCTGGACAATTTCCTGGGCCCCTTTCATTGCCTGGATAGGGGCGGGGGCCCTGTTCCTGCTGCTCTGTCGTTTTCTCCGTCTCCCAGCGGGGCGGACAGCGGCATTGACGTTGGCGGGGACCCTGGCTTCCTTTTGGCTCTTTTAGAGAAAAAGAGGTATCATAGATAGACATTTTGCAGAGGAGTGTTTGGAAGATGCCTGTGAATTTAAAAGGAAGAAGTTTTTTAACGCTAATGGACTTTACGCCTGCTGAGATCGACTACCTTCTGAATCTCGCGGCAGACCTGAAGGCGAAGAAGCGCGCGGGGATACGCGGCTGCGCGCTGGCGGGGAAGAACGTCGCCCTGCTGTTTGAGAAGGCGTCTACGCGCACCCGTTGTGCCTTTACCGTTGCCTGCGTCGACGAAGGGGCTCATCCAGAGTTCCTGGGAAAGAATGACATTCACCTCGGTGGCAAGGAGGATGTGAAAGACACCGCGCGGGTGCTGGGGCGGATGTTCGATGGTATTGAGTTCCGTGGTTTCAAGCAGAGCATGGTGGAGGAGCTGGCAGAATGGGCGGGCGTCCCTGTGTGGAACGGGCTGACGGATGCGGACCATCCGACGCAGGTTTTGGCGGACTTCCTGACGCTCAGGGAGAATTTCGGACATCTTAAGGGCCTGAACCTGACCTATGTTGGTGATGGACGAAACAATATGTCCAACGCGTTGATGATCGGCTGCGCCAAGATGGGGGTCAACTACACCATCGGGTCTCCAAAAGAGCTCTTCCCGGCACCGGATCTGCTTGTGAAGTGCAGGGAGGTTGCCCAGGCGAGCGGCGCGAAGATAACAGTGACGGATGATCCTCAAGCGGCGGTCCGCGGAGCGGATGCCGTCTACACAGACGTGTGGGTCTCCATGGGCGAGGAGGCCAAGAAGGAGGAGCGTTACAAGCTCCTGACCCCCTGGCAGGTCAACGCGGGGCTCATGGAGGCGACGAACAACGACGAGGTCATTTTCCTCCACTGTCTTCCTGCGGTGAAGGGGGCCGAGGTGACGGAGGATGTCTTTGAATCGCCGTACTCCAAGGTCTTCGACGAGGCGGAAAACAGGATGCATACGATCAAGGCGGTCATGGTTGCTACGATTGGAGCTTAGACGGAGGATAAAATGGGAGAGAAGCGTGTTTTCAAATGCGCGTCCTGCTCGCACGTGTTTGAGCAGGAGGGAGGAAGTATGCGCTGCCCGGAGTGCTGGGGCAAGACCCTTATCCTGTTGGAGGGGCCGTCCCTGAAGGGTGCAAAGGGGTGCAGCGGACACTGCGGCGGCGGCTGTTCCTGCGGGCACTGTCACTGAACCGAAGACAAGGTCTGAAAATGACGGAGAAACAGGAGCACACGACAAACCTTCTTGGAGCGTCGGTCGTCAGCAAGACGCACCCCCGCATTGAACTGAGGGGACGGCTGGATGAGCTCAATGCCCGTATCATCCTGGTACAGGCCCAGGCGAGGGAGGTGGGGCAAAACTCCCTGGAAGCCGACCTTGAGGAGCTGCGGGAAAAAGTGCGAGACCTCATGGCCTGCGAGGTCCGCGACGTGCCGTGCGAAGAGCTTTGTCTGTGGGGCCTTTCTGAGGAGGAAATCCACCAGCGATCGCATTATCCCGAGCGCTATTATGGCCTGGGGCACATCCTCCCCCACGCGGACATGGGACGCTGGGCCGCGGAGCTCAACCTGTTGCGTACTCTCGTGCGGGAGGTTGAGCTCTGCGCGTGCCGGGCTTTTGCCAGCCCCGTTGGGGAGTTCGGGGGGGCGAAGCAACCCTCTGAGCTTCAATGTGAGAAGGACAGCGTGACGCGCCCGGACTTCATCAAGGTCCTGAATCGTCTCAGCAGTGCGCTTTACATCCTTACCTACAAGTACCTGCCTGAGGGATACGACAGGGTGATCCACTTTGGGAGGAAGGCATGAGGGAATCTTCGTTCTACATTCGGGGAAAGGGGTAACATGGACAATATCTTTATCTTTAATGTCGCCCGGCTGGCCGTCAGCGCTGTTCTGAACGCGGTCTCGATCCATCCCAGGCCTGGGCTTGTAACGCCTCTGGAGAAGGACGCTCTGGACGGGACGGAGTTCCCCACGTTCCTTGATGGTGCGATGGGGATGTTCCCCTGCCTTGTCAACTGCGCCTCTGTGGGCTGCGAGACGGAGGAGATGAAACCGGAGGACGCCATGACCCTGCTTTGTCCGGTGGGACAGCAGGGAGAGCGGGAAATCCTGCAGGCAACGCGGGGACGCCTGGCGTTCAAAGGGACCCTCTTCCTGACGGGATTGCTTGCTGCTGCTACGGGGCGCTTGATCGCTCAGAGGCGAAACCTGACCCCTATGGCCCTCGGTTTGACGGGGGCCGCTTTTGTGCGGGGGATCTCGGAGCGTGAGCTCTGGCCGCTGGAGGGCAAGGGAGACGATGAGGATAAAACGGCCGGGGAGAGAGCTTATATCCTCTATGGAATAGACGGGTGCCGAGGGGAGGCGGAGCGCGGCTTTCCCATGACACTGCGCACGGCCAACCGGCTGCAAAATCTTAAGGATACGCATGGACACCTTTCCTTGAGAGAGAGGGCAGCGCACGTTCTGCTCCATATCATGAGTGAGAACGCAGACGCATCTTTGGCCGCGAGGGGCGGGATTGATGAACTGCTCAAGGTGCAGGAAACTGCACGGGATGCTCTCGCTGTAGGAGGAATGCTCACACCTACCGGTCGTGAGGCCGTGGCTGCGATGGACCGGGAGTTCCGGCGGCAAGGCATCAGTCCGCGAGGCAGTGCTGTCATCCTTTCCGCCGCATTATTTGTCCTGGCGCTGGGGGAAATGCGCCTCACTCGATCCGGCCAGGAGGAGTGAGGCGCCTCCTGAGTTCGTTCAGTACCTTAGCCCATAGGCGGGGTAGTAGACCCGCTGGTCGCTTAGCCCTTCCTTTTGAGCTGCGAGGGCGCGCTGTCCCGCCTCACCCATGTTGTAGGCAAGCACGGATGTGAGGACGTGGACGACGAACATGGGTCCCAGAAGACTGCTGCCAAAGGTAGGGGAGTGGTCGCTTGCGTAGAAGCGCAGAGTAGCGTGAGCGCAGACGGGAGCGGCCGGGCTGTCCGTCAAAGTGACGATGTGAGCCCCGCTTCCGGCGATTCTCTTGACGGCCTCCGTCACCTCGATAACGTAGCTGGGCAGCTCACAGACGATCAGCATGTCCTCCGCGCCGATGCCCCGCGCCTGTTCCAAGAGGGAAAGAGACCCTCTCCGCATCAGGACAGACTTCAGGCCCAGCTCTGTGAAGCGGGTGTAGAACCACTCCGCCACAAGGGAGGAGATGCCCCACCCCATGCAGTAAATGGCCTTTGCTTCCTTCGCCGCTTCACAAAAGGAGACAATGGAATCTGAGGAAAGCCCCTTGAACGTCTCCTCGATATTGGCCTGCTCCAGTCGGCAGAGCTCCTGAGGAATGTGGGTGTCCTCCCCGATATTCCCCAAAATAGAGGCGGAGGGGGCAACCTGCTCAAGGAGCTCCTTCTTTAAGACACTCTTGAGCCCAGCATAACCGTCGAAGCCGAGCATCCGAGCGACGCGGACCAGCTGCGCCTTGGATACCGATAACGTGTCGGCGACTTCACTGATGGATCGGAACGCCACCTCGGATGAATTCGCCAGAATGTCCTCGGCCACGCGGCGTGTCTTGGTGGGAAAGGTCGCCATTCTTTCGTGAATCTGTTTCTCCAAACTGCGAACGTCCATGAGCCATCTCTCCATTTTTGTTAGTGCTAATTGAAGAATTTGATACTGCGATTCTATATATTCTATTATAGTGCATTTTTCCATAAAAAACATCTTAAGTTTGAGTGGA
>JAEEGY010000100.1 GCA_016280565.1 Fretibacterium sp. | reverse complement strand
TATCGCTGTGTTCAACAAGGGCTACATCGAGCAGATCGGGACGCCCAACGAAATTTACAACCACTCCAGGACGGAGTTCGTGGCCAACTTCATCGGTGATATCAACCGCCTGGAGGAGGGCATCGTGAACGGCCTCCATCTGGACCCCGGGCAGAACCACTTTATCCGCCTGGAGCGCATCCGAGTGAGCCGTGGGGAGGCCTCCTCTTCGGCCGGCGGGGCCCTGGAACTGGAGGGAAAGATCGAAAGCCAGGAGTACTACGGGCTCTACATCAAGTATTACATCCAGGTGGGCGGCCAGACGTTGAAGGTCATTGAGAAGAACGACGGCATCAACATCTACGAGCCCGGCGAGACCGTCCGGGTGGCGGTCAGTCCCGCAGACGTGATGTCCTACCCGCGTAACGACGCCTGAGGGGAGGGAGCCTCATGCAGAACGCAAAACAATTGAGTCTTGACGGCTCTGCTTTCGACGGGGCCTTCATCGCCAAGCTCTTTGGCGGCGCGCTATTCCTTTACCTCTTCCTTGGCTTCATGGTGATGCCGTGCCTCAACACGCTCACCTCCATCTTCGCCACGCGGAACACGGCCGGGGAGATCGACCCGCTGGCGGTCATCCGCTTCTTCTGGGCGGGGACCATGCCCTCCTTCGTGTGGAACTCGCTGAAGCTGGCGATCTGCCTGGTGGTCACGGTCAACGTGGTGGGCATCAGCATCGTGCTGCTGACGGAGTACTTCGACATCAAGGGCGCGAAGATCCTGCGGATGGGTTACATGACAACGCTCATCTACTCCGGCGTGGCCCTCGTGACGGGCTATCAGTTCCTCTACGACAGCAACGGGATGATGACCACCTGGCTGGCGGAGATGTTCCCTTACATGAACAAGCAGTGGTTCTCCGGGTTCAATGCCGTGCTGTTCACCATGACCTTCGCCTGCACGTCCAACCACGCGCTGTTCCTCCGCAACGCCATCCGCGGCATCGACTACAACACTGTGGAGGCGGCCCGCAACCTGGGGGCCCGGCCCTTCAAGGTGCTGTTCAAGGTGGTCATGCCCACGCTGCTGCCCACGCTCTTCTCCCTCACGGTCATGACCTTCATCACCGGCCTCTGCGCCATGTCCGCGCCCACGCTGTTGGGCTACAACTCCATCAACCCGGAGATCGTGCGTCTGGCGGGCTCCTCCGTGGCGGACGAGGCGTTTCCCCAGGCCCGCGCCGCGTTGCTGAGCGTCATCCTGGCGATGTTCACCATCATCCTGCTCTCTGTGCTCAACCACTATGAGCGCAAGGGGCATTACCTCTCCGTCTCCAAGACGAAGGCCAAGCTGGTGAAGCAGAGGATCGAGAGCCCCGTGGCCAACGTGCTGGCCCACATCTATGCCTACGTGCTCTTCATCATTTACATGACGCCTGTGGTGATGATCATCCTCTTCTCCTTCCAGAACTACCCGGCCATCCGCTCTAAGATGCTCAACGTGGGGGACTGGACGTTCATCAACTACTTCGGCCAGCAGGACTACGAGTACATGACTTCCCGCGGGCGGCTGAGGACGCGCATCGGCTCCATCTCCGGCGTGTTCTCCAACGAGGACACCCTGGGCGGCATCCGGCTGTCCTTCATCCTGTCGGCGGTGGCCGCGGCCCTGGCCTGTGTCATCGTGGTGCTTGCCGTTGCTTACATCTTCCGTCATCGCAGCAAGAAGCGCGCCCTGGTGATGGAGAGCTGCCTGCTGTTCCCGTGGCTCTTGCCCACCATCCTCATCTGCTACTCCTACCGCATCTTCTTTAACCGCGACGTGTGGTACGTTTTCGGCAACAACCTCTACTGGCGGGAGAATGTGCGGATATTGATCATCATCGCCTACACAGTGGTGAAATTGCCCTTCGCCCTGCGAATGATCAAGGCGGCCTTCTATGCCATCGACGACGAGCTGGAGGACGCGGCGAAGAACCTGGGGGCCTCGCCCGCCTACACGTTCCTGAAGGTGAAGTTGCCCATCATCCTGCCCAGCGTGCTGGCGGTGTTTGCGCTGAACTTCAACGCGCTCTTCACGGAGTATGACATGAGCGCCACGTTCCAGTCCGCCTACGGCAAGAGCTACGCCATGATCATCCAGAACATGACGCTGGAGGAGGGCC
Organism: Fretibacterium sp.; assembly: GCA_016280565.1. GTDB lineage: Bacteria > Synergistota > Synergistia > Synergistales > Aminobacteriaceae > JAFUYV01. The sequence continues at coordinate 4,237 of JAEEGY010000100.1, read as the reverse complement.
GCGAGGGGTATAACGTCAACGCCTCCGGCCGCCGCTGCGCCTCTACGGTGTTCATCATGCTGGTGTCTGGCCTCATCCTCTGGCTGGTGTACGGCGTGGGCTCCCGTGACCTGGGCGAGCGCCTGGAGTCGAGGCGAAAATGGAAACAGCGATGGGCCCGATTGACGGGGAGGGCTGCCGTTCCGGCACGCAAGTGAAAAGTTAGGTGTGAAATTTACAATTGTCCCCATATAGTGGACCACACGGAGTGGATTATAGTCCAGTGTGCTGCCCGCAAAGTAATCGGCAACACGGAATAACGCAAAGGGGCCCCTTCGGGGGCCCCTGTTTTTAGTCATTATAGCTGCCGATGGAGTTGCGGAAGCGCGTGATGTTCCGCTGGAAGATGAGCCGGATGGTGTTCGTCGGGCCGTTGCGGTTTTTCGCCAGGGTAAGCTGGGCCTCGCTGTCCAGTCCTGGCTGAGTCTCTTCGTAGTAGTCCTCGCGGTAGAGGAACATGACAGTGTCCGCGTCCTGCTCAATGGCGCCGGAGTCCCGCAGGTCGGAGAGCATGGGCTTCTTCGTCGGCCGCTTCTCCGACTCGCGGGAGAGCTGGGACAGCGCGATGACCGGGCACTCCAGCTCTCTGGCCACGCCCTTCAGCATCCGCGATATCTCCGCCACCTCCTGCTGGCGGTTGTCTGTCTGCCGTCCGCCGAAGCTCATGAGCTGCAGGTAGTCCACAACGATGAGCCCCAGGTTTGGGTAACGGGACTTGAACCGGCGGCACCGGGCTCGGAAATCCATCGTTGTCAGCATGGAACTGTCGTCGATGAAGATGGGCCGCCGCGTAAGGATTCCTGCCGCGTTGGTCAGCTCGTCCCACTCGCTCCGTCCCATCGTCCCCGTGTTCATGGCCTGAATGTCAACCTCGGCCTGGGCCGCCAGCATACGCTGCACAAGTTGCTCCGCCGACATCTCCAGGCTGAAGATCAGCACCGCCGCGTTGCTGCCCCCTCCGCCGAACTGGGCGATGTTGAGGGCGAAGGCTGTCTTTCCCATGGAGGGGCGTGCAGCCACGATGTTCAGGCTTCCCGGCTGGAACCCAGCCGTCAGGTTGTCTAAGTCGGCAAATCCGGACTCGAACCCGCTGACGTCAGAGCCGCTCTGGTTATAGCGCATCTCGATCTTCTGGAACGTTCCGCCCAAAATCTCGCTGACGGGGCGAAAGTCCAAGCGGTTCCGGTTCTGGGCCACCTCGAAGATGATACGCTCCGCCTCGTCCAGGATCATGACGCCCTCCATGTCGCTGGAGTAGGCCAGGCTGGCGATTTTGCTCCCCGCGTCGATGAGCCGCCGCCGGATGGAACGCTCCTTAACGATCCCCGCGTGATAGCCCACGTTGGCCGTCGTGGGGACCTCCGCCACCAGGGCGGCAAGGAAGGGTTGTCCCCCCAGCCGTTCAAAAACGCCGCGCCGGTCCAGCTCATCCTTGATTGTTACGAGGTCCACGGGGCGGCTGGCCGCGTACATAGCGGTCATCGCCTCGTAGATTGTGCGGTGGTTCAGGTCGTAGAAGTCCTCCGGCTGAAGCGTCTCAATGGCGGTCCCCAGGGCCTCGTGCTCCAGAAGACACGCGCCCAGCACGGCCCGCTCCGCCTCAAGGTTCTGGGGCGGAATCCTGTCGTAAAGCGGCATGGCCCTAAGCGTTCTTGACGGCGACGGTCAGCGTCATCTCAGCCTGAACGCCGGGATAGAGCTTCAGAGTGAAGGGGAAGTTGCCGGGCTGTTTGACCGCATCTTCCATTTTAATATCGCGCTTGTCCACCGTGAGCTGGAATTGCTCCTCCAGAGCCTCGGCCACCTGGGCCGTGGTGATGCTGCCAAAGAGCTTGCCGTTTTCTCCGGCCTTGGCCTCGATACGCACCGACTTGCCCTGGAGCCCCTTGCGCGCCTGCTCGGCCTCCTGGTGTTTCTTCTCGTCCTTGGCCTTTTTGTGGGCCTGCTCCTGCTTCCAGGCTGCTATCCGGCTGGGCGTGGCCTCCTCGGCCAGCCCGCGGGGAAAGAGAAAGTTTCGCGCGTATCCGTCACTCACGTCCAGCAGTGTCCCAGCCTGTCCTACCTTTTTAACATCCGCCTTTAAAATAACCTGCATGAGAAGATTCCCCTTTCATATTTACTCTGCGCCTTTTGCCGTCTCTCGAACTCGCTGAGAAGAATTATACAGGACGGGATATCCCCGCATAAGGTGGAAACTCTAAACTCCTCCCTGCTGCTGCTCCCGCTGTTTCACCCGTGCGCGGATGTCGAAGGCCATGTCTCCCATTCCCAGGACGATGAGCCATATCCACGTCAGCGGGAAAAGTACAAGGAGAAGGAGCAGGAAACGTATGAGGGGGCGAAAGTTCCTGTGCTTCATCCACCAGAGGCCCAGAGATATCCCCTGGATGAAGAAGAGGACGTTGAGCACCAGCCTCAGGTTGACCACGAACATCGCGGCCTCGAGCCACTTGTCCGCATCCAGAAAGAACCCCAGGATGATGGACAGGACCATCGCGGGCAGGAGGGAGGCTGGGAGACGCCACTCCGCGAAGGGAGGCAGCGCCGGGGGACGGCGGTCCACGCCGCGTCGCCGCAGAAGACGCTCGCAGAGCTGGTAGTTCACAAGGACCTCCAGGCCGGACCAGAGAAGGATGAGCGAGGGGGTCATGTAGGGAAGGAGCGCGGCTGTCTGACGGAGTGTCTCCTGGAGCGTCAGGCGCTGGTCCGGCGAAAGTGAACTCGTTCCACCAAACAGAGCCTCGATCTGCGTCAGGTCAGGGACGAGGATGTTGCGCCCCGTCAGCGCCCAGAAGACGGCCAGGATCGCCAGCTTCGCCAGGATCGAGACGATGAGCCCGGCGAAAAGGGATTCTCCGCCGCTCCACCTCCACTGGTCCCGTTTCTCCGCGAGGAGGAAGAGCGCCAGGGAAAGGGGCGCGCAGCCCAGCAGGAAGTAGAGGGAAATAGCGGGCGAGAGAAGCAGCAGCAGCGTCTCCGTCAGGAACGTCCCCGCTCCCAGCCATCGCGCCCCCTCGCGGCAGCCCAGCAGGGCCAGTGGCAGCGGGCAGATCAGCAGTCCCCAGAAGCTCAGCAGGGGGAAGAGCATCCCGAGAGCGATGAGGAGGCTCGTCAAAACGGAAAAAAAGATGGTGCGAACAAGGGGCACGGCGCGCCCGTCCTTAAACATGGGGTCCCCTCCTTAACAAAAAGGGGAGAGCCGTCCGGCCTCCCCTCCCAAATCTCAGTCCGCCGAGGCTCGCGCTTAATCCAGCGAGTAAGGCAGCAGGGCCATGTAGCGCGCCCTCTTGATGGCCTCCGTCAAAAGCCTCTGGTGTTTGGCGCAGTTTCCGGTGACGCGGCGGGGGATGATCTTGCCCCTCTCGCTGATGTACTTCCTCAGCTTCTCCACGTCCTTGTAGTCCACCTTCTCCTGCTTCTCAACACAGTAATAGCAGAACTTTGGGCGGCGACGGGTCCCCCGGCGCATATTGCCGCGCTGGGCGCCGGCAGCCGCTGGCCTGCTCTCTCTCTCGTTCATTGCATATCCTCCTCTCAGGAGCTGTCTCATTCAAGCTCAGGGGAGCCGCAACTCTTCCTGAACTTCTTCATCTTTTAGAAGGGAATGTCTGCCTCCGGGTCCCTGCCGTTCTTCTCCATCTCGGCGAAATCCATGGGGAAGTCGTCGCTGAACCCTTTGTCAAAGCCCTTCTCGCTGATACTCTTGCCAAAGTCCTCGTCGCCCGGGAACGGTGCCGCGGAAGCTCCTCCTCTTTGCTCAGGCTGCGGAGCATCGTAAGAGGAGCCTTCCGAGTCCCTCCGCCCGCCGAGGAAGACCACGTCGCTTGCGAGGACCTCCGTGACGTACTTCTTGCCGGAGCCGTCCGGAGCGTCATAATTGCGCGTCTGGCTCTTCCCTTCCACAAGGACGGGCCGCCCTTTTTTCAAATAGCGGCCGCAGTTCTCTCCCAGGGGGCCCCAGGCGACGACGGGCACGAAGTCCGCCCCATCCTGGTACTCCCCGTTCTTGTTCTTCCAGGAATAGCTCACAGCCACGGTGAAACGAGCCCAGGCCCGCCTCTCCACCGTGTAACGGATGTCCGGGTCGCGTGTGAGGTTCCCCATCAGGACGACCTTATTAAATCCTCTGGCCATTACGCCATCCTCCTGACATCCATCAGGCTACTCGTCCACAACCAGGATCATCTGGCGATAGACG
>JAEEGY010000014.1 GCA_016280565.1 Fretibacterium sp. | reverse complement strand
GCCAAATGGACAAAATCCGTTACAGCGAGGACGGCAGGATATACACGCATCCAAGGGACGAGACGCTCGAAAGGGACATCAACGACATCCTCCACCTCAACGGGAGGGACGGTCTGGATACGTCGACGGGGCTCCTTCATGTATGCGGAATCGTTATGGAGAACCTGGTGGGAGGCGCTGTCCCCACTGGGGGATGAGCCGGTAATTCATACACTTGAGATTGTAATATAATAGATATTAAGATGGCAGCATGGCGAGAGGCCTCCGGGAAGCGTCCCACGCTTCCCTTCGACATAGCCGACCGGCCGAATGGCCACAGGCCACGATGCGCCGCCCTCCCTTGGAGGAGTGCGTAAGCTCGGCCGTCTGGCCAGAGAGGAGTTGTGTGATTTCCGATGAGGCTTAATGCTTACCTGGCCTCGTGCGGTGTGGCTTCACGCCGGAAGGCAGACGATCTCGTTCGGGCGGGGCGGGTGCAGGTCAATGGAAAGATCACCCTGGCGCCGTTCTTCGCCGTTGAGGCGGGGGACGAGGTGCTGTGCGACGGGCAGAAGGTGGAGCCCTCCCGCCTGGTGTATTTAGTCATGAACAAGCCTGTCGGAGTGGTCTGTGCTGTGAGTGACAACTACGACCCCGTGGTGGTGGACCTTCTTCCCGCGGATGTGCGGGCTCTTCGCGTCTATCCGGCGGGCCGGCTGGACCGGGAGAGCGACGGGCTCCTTATCCTTACGAACGATGGCGCGTTCGCTCAGAGCATTCTCCATCCCTCAAAGGGGATTCATAAGGAGTACGAGGCTCTGCTGAACATTGAGATCAACGAGCGACAGATTGAACGGTGGCGGGCTGGCTTCGACCTTGAGCTGGAAGAGGGCGGGCATCCCGGCGCAACCCGTCATGTAGCGCCCCTCTCTCTGTCCGTTCTGGAGCGGGAGCCTCAGGGGCGCTGGGTCTCCATCGTCATCGGGGAGGGGCTGAAGCGGGAGGTCCGCGTCATGGCAAACCGGGCGGGCTTTTCCGTGCAGAAACTGATTCGGCGGCGTATTGGGAAGCTGACTTTGACGAAACTTCGTCCCGGAGAATTTACGGATTTGTCTTTTTCCGAACTCTCTACTAAAATAGTCAATGGAGGAGAAGTATAAACCTGTACGGGGTACGGACGTAATTAAGGAGGATGGGGCATGAGTGGAATCGATGAGCACTCGAGAGAACTGATAAAGACTCGTATCCTCAGCAAACTGAAGGATGTCAAGTCATTCCCTCAGTTTGTTCTGGAGACGATGCGCAAGCTGAACGACCCCACCAGCAGCGTGTCCGACGTCTCCAAGAGCCTGTCGAGGGATGAGGGCCTTGTCCTGCGCGTCTTGAAGCTGGCCAACTCGGCGGCCTATGGCATGACGCGCAATATCTCCAACATTTCCGAGGCGATTGCCCTTCTGGGGTACAAGAGCGTTAGCAACATCGTCCTGGCCGCACAGGTCTACTCCACTATGGACAAGGGGCTCTCCGGCTACGCCCTCGACCGGGGCGAGCTTTGGCGCCACTCCCTGATGGTGGCCTACGCCGCCCGCTATATTGCAAAGAAGACGAACAACGTCTCCTCAGAGGACGCTTATGTCGGCGGACTGCTTCACGACATTGGGAAGATCATCCTGAACGACTACGTTCGTTTCGGTTACGGGATCATCGTCAAAATGGTGGAGGAGGAGCATATCTCCTTTATCGATGCGGAGCTCAAGGTCCTGGGGTTTGATCACGCGATGGTAGGGGCTATCCTGACGGAGAAGTGGGATCTGCCGGAGTCCTATCAAACGGTGGTGGCCTACCACCACAAGCCCAACGAACTGCCGGAGGACAAGGCGGAGTACCAGCCGATGCTGGACGTCGTCAGCGTGGCCAATTCTGTCTGCCTGATGCTAGGGATCGGCCTGGGGGCAGACGGGCTTCAGAACTATATGTTCCCGGAGCCGATAGAGCGGTTGGGAATTGGCAGCATTGAAGAACTGATGGGGGACCTGGTGGACTTTGCGGGGAAGATCTCCATTGAGATGTCCGAGATGAGCAATCCTGATTAGGAGGCATTCTCTTGGCCTACGTTATAACGATTGACGGGCCGGCCGGAGCGGGAAAGAGCTCCGTGGCAAAACGTCTGGCTCAGCTGTTGAGAATCCATTATCTGGACACGGGGGCGATCTACAGGGCGATCGCCCTTGTCCTTGCTGAGGCGGGGATTCCTCCGGAGGAGTCGGAGTCTCTTAAGCAGGCTCTGCCCGGTATCCGCATCGAGCTGCGAGAAGGCTGCATCCTGGCCAATGGGGCCGACGTGAGCCGTGAGATACGGACACCGCGCGCCGACAAACTGTCCTCCGTCTACTCCGCCCTGCCCTCCGTCCGCCAGGCTCTCCTGGGTCTCCAGCGGGATCAGGAGCAGTACGGTTCCCTGGTGGTGGAGGGGCGTGATATGGGGAGCGTGGTGTTTCCAAACGCGCCCCTGAAGTTTTTCCTTACCGCGACCCCGGAGGCCCGGGCCCGGCGCCGTTGTCTTGAACGCGAGCGCAAGGGAGAGCCGGTCTCCTACGAGGAGGTCCTGGCCGCGATCAGGGAACGGGACATCGCCGACAGCAGCCGGGCGGCGTCGCCTCTCGTCCAGCCGGAGGGATCTGTCCGGGTCGATACCTCGGACATGACTGAGGACGATGTCGTGGAGTTTCTTTTGAGCCGCGTCCGGGATGCCCTGGCAAAGGGGGACATCTCCGCATGAGTCAAAACCGCGTGTTTTACGCGTTCGTCCGCAGTTTTTTTCGTCTGCTGCTGATGCTGTGGAATCGCTGTTCCGCACGCTGGGAGGAGCCCCTGTCCGATGAGCGGATGATCGTCGCCTGCAATCACTGCAGCAACCTTGATCCTTTGGTGGTGGGCTGTTTCTTCCCGCGGCGGATGCGCTACTTTGCCAAGGAGGAGCTCTTTCAGTCGTGGTTCTTAGGGACCTCCATCCGCGCCCTGGGGGCGGTCCCGGTTTCCCGCGCGAGCAGCGCCTCCGCCGCGGGAGCCCTGAAAGGCTTCATGAAGCTCTATCAGGAGGGGAACGACGTCCTGATCTTCCCGGAGGGAGGGCGTTCCCTGGACGGGAAGCTCCAGCCCCTGGAGGCCGGGGTGGCCCTCGTCGCCGCCCATGAGCAGGCGCCCATTCTGCCGGTGTTCATCCACGGCTCCTTCAAGGCCATGCCCCCCGGTGCTCATTTCGTTTGGCCCAGCAAGATATCCGTGACGTTCGGCAAGCCTCTTCGCTTTTCCGATGAGGTCTACAAGAACCGGGAGGGGCGGGAGGTCATCATGGAGAAGCTGACGGAGGCCATGAGAGCGCTTGAATCGGAGGCCTCAGACGCGGGCCTCAAAACAGCTTCGGAATAGACGGAGGGTTTACTGAGAATGTTTTTGAGCATGACGGGCTTCGGCCGGGCAATGCGCGAATTTCCGTGGGGGACGGTCACTTTTGAACTGACATCGGTGAACCACCGTTATCAGGATTTCTCGGCGCGTCTGCCCCGGGAACTTTCCTCGCTGGAGAGCCGTTTGGTCTCCCTGTTGCGGGCGTCGCTGAACCGGGGCAAGGTGCGCCTCTCCGCGGAGATTGCCTGGAACCCCGGGGCACGGACCCCCACTCTGGACGAGGAGGGCTTGCTCCTTCTCTTCCGTCGTGTCCGGGAGTTAGCAGCCCAGGAGGGGACAGAGGCTCCGTCGCTGGCGTCATTCCTTGCGCTGCCGGGCATCTGTGAGGCAGGCCGTGCCCTGGAGCAGGCGCAGGACGAGCCTCAGGTGTGGGACGAGCTTCTGGCCTCCGCTGTGGAGTCCCTCATGGAGATGAAGCGGGCCGAGGGGGAGAAGCTGAAGGCCGTCATCGAGGCCGACCTGAATACCTTCGCGGACATCGTCACGAAACTTGAAGAGCGGTGGAGGACGGCATCCGCCGAGGCGCTTGAGGCACTGCGGACCCGTATCGAGAAGGTCATGGAGCACTATGAGCTGGAGATTGACGAGGCGCGGATCGCTCAGGAGGTCTCGCTCATGGCCGACAAATGGGATGTCTCCGAGGAGCTGGCCCGTCTGGCGGCACACATTGAGCGTTTCCGTCAGACGATGGAGGGCGGAGAGGCCGGCGGAAAAGAACTGGCTGGCCGCCGGCTGGACTTCCTGATCCAGGAGATGAACCGCGAGGTCAACACCATGGGCTCCAAGGTGGGAGATGCGGACTTCCGCTGGGGCGTTGTTGAGGCCAAATCCTGCCTTGAGCGCATCCGCGAGCAGATACAGAACGTGGAGTGAGGCGCAATGGGACGCGGACATTTGTTCATCCTGTCGGGGCCCAGCGGCGTGGGCAAGGGGACGCTCCGCCAGCGCGCCCTGAACGACATTGAGGGCCTGGTGTACTCCATCTCCTGCACGACGCGCCGGCCCAGGCCGGGTGAGCGGGAAGGCGTGGATTATCGCTTCATCTCCCGGGAGGACTTCGAGGAACGGGTGAAGCGTGGGTGTTTTCTGGAGCACGCTAACGTGCATGACGCCTGCTATGGCACACTCCGCGAGGACGTGGAGCGCGAGTTAGGCGCGGGACGTGACGTGCTGCTGGAGATCGATGTGCAGGGGGCTCTTCAGGTCCGAAGCCGTCTGCCCGAAGCGGTGTCTATCTTTGTGGCGCCGCCCTCCCTTGAGGAACTGGAGCGCCGCCTCCGTGACCGGGGGACGGAGGATGATGCGAAGCTTCGGCTCCGGCTGAAAAACGCGGCCGCGGAGCTCCAGCAGGCAGGGAAATACGACCACGTCGTCGTGAACGGTGACCTTGATGAGGCGGCCGCGGCCCTGAGGAAAATTATTCTGGATTATCGAATGAAGCATGGGGTGGAAGAATGAAGTTTTATGACCTTGAGGCGCTGTCCCGAAAGTGCGGGACGGACAATAAGTATGAGATCACGGTGCGGATCGCGGCGCGGGCGCGCTGGCTGGGGGAACACAAGTCGGTGCTTGAGCACGACGTCAATGAGCGTTACCTCTCCATCGCGTTGAGAGAGTCCGACCTGGGGCGGGGTATCCCGGCTCCCGGCGATCCCCTGATGTTGTCTCAGGACGAGGCAGAGTAGCACCCTTGGCTCTTTCAGCTTCGGGCTCCTTTAAGGGACGGCGGGTCCTGCTCTGCGTGACGGGCGGCATCGCCGCCTACAAAACACCGGAGCTGGTGCGCCGCCTCGTAAAAGCGGGCTGTGAGGTCGAGGTCATCCTCACGCGAGCCGCGGAAAAATTTGTCGCGCGCCTCGCGCTCTCCACGCTGTCGGGACAGCGCGTCTGGCGGGAGGAGGACCTCCTGTCGGATGAACACGGCTTTGAGATCCCTCATATCCGCCTGGCAGAATGGGCGGAGGCTGCTGTTGTCGCACCCTGTACGGCCAACACCGCCGCTGTCCTGGCCCAGGGCCGGGCAGATGGGCTGATTGGTGCTGCACTCCTTGCAACGCGCGCACCGGTGTTGATTTTCCCCGCTATGAATGCCCACATGCTGGAGCATCCCGCGACGCAGGAGAACCTGAGGACTCTGGCCGGGCGAGGTGTGAGGGTGGTGGAGCCTGCAGTAGGGGCGCTGGCCTGCGGAGAAGAGGGCAGGGGGCGTCTGCCGGAGCCGGAGGAGATCGCTGAGGAGGTCTTTCGCGCCCTGACGCCGAAGGACATGGTCGGTTTGCATGTCCTTGTTACCGCGGGCCCGACCCGGGAGTACCTGGACCCTGTGCGTTTCATCTCCAACCCCAGCACGGGCCGGATGGGCCTGGCGATGGCCCGCGAGGCCTGGCGGCGTGGCGCGGAGGTGCGAGTGGTCCTTGGGCCCATTGAAGCTCACTGTTCCCTTCACGGACTTGAAATCATCCCCGTCGTCTCGGCCCTGGAGATGCGGGACGCGGTGATGGACTCCCTTTCCTGGGCTCAGGCCATCGTCAAGGCCGCGGCCGTCGGGGACTACCGTGCAAAGGAGCGGGCGGAGCGCAAGGTGAAGCGCGAGGGACGGGAGGAGATTTCCCTTGAACTCACGCAGAACCCCGACATCGCCGCGGAGGTGGGACGCGCCAAACACCCGGACCAGATTTTGATCGGGTTTGCCGCCGAGACGGACGACCTGCTTCACAACGCGCGGGCCAAGCTGGAGCGCAAGGGACTGGATGCCATTTTGGTCAACGATGTCCTTGCAGCAGGCTGTGGCTTCGCCTCGGAGACCAACACTCTGCGCCTTATATGCCCCGTCGGCGAGGACGAGGTGTTTTCCGGCCTGAAGGAGGACGTGGCCCGCGCCGTGTGGAGTTCCCTGGTGGGGCGGGGCCTGTTCCCTATGCGTTGAGGCCATCATGCCCCTTGTTGACGTCATCGTCCCGGGGCCGTGGTGGAACGCACTGACCTACGAGACGGACAGCCCCCTGGCTCCTGGAGCGCGTGTGCGTGTCCCGGTGGGGAGAAGTGTGCGCGTCGGGTTCGTCCTTTGTCCTGCCCAAACGGAGCCTCAAAAAAACATTCGCCATATTATCGACACTCTGGATGAGACGTGCGCACTGAATGCCGGACTATGGGAGCTGGCGCTGTGGATGGGGCGTACCTTTCTCTGCGGCGTGGGGCTGGCCCTTCAGACGATCTGTCCGCCGTCATTCCTCAAGGGGGAACCTGTGCCCCCCGCGCCGGCCGAGAGCTCGGTCGCTCGCACGCGGGCGCATCCTGCGCCGCTCGCGACACTAGGGCATCCTTGCCTGTCGGAGCCGTCAACCTTTCGTGAAGTTCAGTGTTTCAATCCCTGGGATGGGGAGCGCCGGACGTTCTATCTCAACCAACTTGAAAAGGAAGGCCGGACGCTGATTCTCTTTCCAGAGGCTAATGCGGCCAAGGCTTTTTTCATGTCGCTCCCGGCTTCTCTGCGCTCTGAGGCGTTGCTCTGGCCATCGACCGGCGGCAAAAAACTGTGGGACGCCTGGTGCGCCGCGCGGACAGGGGAGGTTCGTATCATCGCTGCCCCGCCGGGGGGAGTCTTCGCTCCTGTGAGAGCAGACCGGATCATTGTGGAGGACGAGGCCAACCCGGCTTACATCTTTCAGCGGCCTCCGCGCGTCCCCTCTCGCAGCCTCGCGGGCAAGCGGGCGTCCCTGCTGGGCGCAGAGCTCGTCCTTGGGGGGCGGATCCCATCCGCCAGGACCTTCCTCCGGACAAAACCCTCCTGCGAAATATTGCCTGAACGCAAGAACTTAATCTTTGCTGATGTGCACCGTTCCCTCAAGGGGGAGGAACGCGGCGTGGAGGGAACGCTGCCCCTGACGGTCTCCCTGCTGGAGCGGACACGGGAGACGCTGGCAGGGGGACGGCATGTCCTCTGGCTCCTCGACCGCCGGGGGGAGGCCGCGGAGGTGTTCTGCGCGGAGTGTGGCCACGCGGTCCGCTGTCCCCGGTGCGGGGGAACGATGCGCAGCGAAGAGGCGGGGCGAAGTCTGCGCTGCGTCCGCTGTGGAGCTCGGGAGCCCCTGCCCTCGCGCTGTCCTGACTGTCAGGGTGAGCTCTGGTCTGGGCGGCGTCCTGGACTGGAGGCCCTGGCCTCGATAGCCGGGCGGCTGATTCATGGATCCTCTGCCCTTCTCTACGAGGGTAAGGCACTTAAGCTGGGAGCCCCTTCTCTTGTCCTGGGAACGCGGGGAGCTCTGGCGCTCTGCGATGGGCTGGACGTGGGGCTGGCGGCGTGGCTGGACCTGGACGCGGAGCTTCGCAAGTCCGGCTATGGCACGCGCTTCCAGACGTTCAGCATGGTGTGGGAGTCCTGCTGGCGGGGATGTGTGCCCGGAGCGGAGGGGCGGACCGTGTTGGTCCAGAGCCGCCGTCGGGGACTGGAGTGGCGGGAGCTCCTCATGAAGGGCTGGGGGCGTTTCTGGGAGAGGGAACTGGCGCTCCGCGCGGAACTGGATATCCCGCCCTTTGGCCTGATGGTGCAGATCGACCTTCCGGCCAGACTGCCCAGCTCACGTCCCCCTGAAAGGAGGGCGGCGTTGGGCAGGCCGGCCGTGCCGGAGGAAAGTGCGGGACACTTCCCGGAGGCCCCCTCCGAGGACCGCGAGGCCCTGAGCCGTCTGTTGGAGGACGAGGGGCTCTTTGTTATGGACCCCGGGGAGCCGGGGGCCCCCCTGTGGGTGAATGCGCCGTCCACCGGGGCCGTGACGCGGGTGCTGTCGCCACGCTTCAGCATCGCACGCTCACGTTCCGATTTCCCGTCAATTACTGTCTGGACGGAGTAGCTGCTGCCCTACTCGGGCTGTTTCCCCCGCACGGCTTCCAGCTTCAGCGACAGAGCTTCCCAGTCTTTGTAGGCTGCGGACAGCTCCTTCTCAAGCGCGCTGCGCTCCACCATAAGGGACCGGACGCGCTCGGAATTACCCAGTACATCGGGGTCGCACAGGGCCGCGTCGATCTCCCCCTGGCGGGCCTCCACCTCCTCAATGCGCTTTTCAAGGGGGGCCAGCTGCTTTTTAATCTCCCGCGCTGCGCTGAGGATGCGCTCCCGCTCCTCCGCCGCCTGACGCCGGCCGGCCCGCGACCGGTCTTCCTTAACAGAAGTCGCAACCCCTTTCCCCGTAAGGGCATCCGCCTTGCCAGCCCCCTCTTCGGCCGAACGCGCCAACATCTCTTCCCGCTTCTCCAAAAACCACGAGTAGTTGCCCGGGTAGTCGTAGAGCCGCCCGTCCCGGAGCTCCAACACCCGTTCCGCCATGACGTCCAGGAAGTGCCGGTCGTGGGAGACGATCAGGAGCGTTCCCTGATATTGAAGCAGGGCGCGTTCCACCACATCGCGCGTCGCCGGGTCCAGATGGTTCGTCGGCTCGTCCAGCACGAGGAAATTCGTCTCCGCCATCATGAGCTTGCAGAGCGCCAGCCGCGCCTTCTCCCCGCCGGACAGGACGGACACGGGCTTGTAAATGTCCTCGCCGGAGAACAGAAATGCCCCCAGGAGCCCCCGCCGTTCCACGTCGTTCAGCTTCGACGGGGCCTCACGGGCTTCCTCCCATATCGTGTGAGCATAGTTGATGTTTTGGGCGCTTTCCTGGGAATAAAAGGCGATCTTTACGTTATGCCCCAGCTTCGCTGTGCCGGACGTAGGCTCCTCCGTACCGCTGAGGAGGCGCAGCAGCGTGGACTTCCCCGCGCCGTTCACCCCCACCAGGGCGGTCCTCTCCCCGCGGTTGAGGCTGAAACTCACGCCGTCAAACACGTCCAGCGAGCCGTAATGCTTAGACAGCTCCGACGCTTTCAGCACCTCCCACCCGCTGGCCGGGGCCTCCGGGATACGGAAGCGCACGCCCTTCGCACCTCCGTCCAGAACGATGGGCTCTATTTTTTCAAGCTGTTTCAGGCGGCTCTGAACCTGGGCGGCCTTCGTGGCCTTGTAGCGGAAGCGGCTGACAAAGGCTTCAATTTTTTCAATTTGGCGCCGCTGCTCCTCTGCCGATTTCTCCAGGCGCTCGCGGTTCAGCTGCTTCTCAACAAGATAACGGTCGTAACCGCAGGGGTAGAGTGTCAGGGTCCCGCGCTCCAGGTCCGCGATCTGCGTGGCCGTGTTCTCCAAAAAACGCTGGTCGTGCGACACGGCGGCCACAGCGCCCTTATGTCCTCTCAGCCAGCCCTCCAGCCACTCCATGCTCTCGGTGTCCAGATGGTTTGTCGGCTCGTCCAGCAGCAGCACGTCCGGAGCCGAGAGCAGCAGGGCCGCCATCGCGATGCGCATCTTCCAGCCGCCGGAGAAGTCCCGGCAGTTCTTTGCGCCGTCATCCCGTGAGAAGCCCAAACCGTGCAGCACCTTCATGGCCATGGACTCAAAGGCGAATCCCCCCTGCTGCTCAAAGCGCCGCTCCAGCCGCGCGTGTTCATCCAGCAGGGCAGACATTTCCCGCGAGCCCGGTTCTGCCCCGGCCATGCGCGCCTCCGTCTCCCGAAGCCGCGCCTCGACGTCCGCCACCCCGGCGCGATTTTTAAGGAAGTCCACCACCGGCACAGGCTCCAGCTCCACAAGGTCCTGAGGCAGATAGCCCACCGTGAGGCCGCGCGACCGCTCAATGACCCCATCGTCGGGCTCGACCTCGCCCGTCAGGACGCGCAGCAGCGTCGTCTTGCCCGCGCCATTGCTGCCCACGATGCCCAGGCGCGCGTTATCCGCAATCTGGCAGCTCACGTTATTGAAGATGACTTTCTCCCCAAAGGCGAGCTTCAGCCCCCTGATGTCGATCAGAATCTATCCCTCCCAGCCAATCTTTCCATAAAATATATTATACTAATAAACAAAGGCCAACAAGGAAGGGGGAGGTTGTAAGATGAATAAAAGAATGGACAGTAAACCGGCGTGGGCTGTGTTTCTGTGCCTTGTTTGTCTGGTGTCTGCTGTTCCCGCCCTGGCCCTGCCGGAGACGGCAGGGAATTGGCGCTCGGCGGAGGAATACGTTTTGCCCCTCGTGCTGACTGCAAATTCTGAGGACGTGGGGCGGTGGACACAACGGATCTACACGCAGGCAGAACAGCCCGGTTCCCCCGCGCAGCGGGGTTCCCAGCAAGTCGAGGTCAACCTGATGGAGGGGAGCGGGCCGGGTCCGCTGCGCGTGCCGGAAGCAGTGGGAAGTTATGACGGGGTCATCAAGTCCCAGGCGGAGTATCAGGTCCTTGAGGTGGCGGGCCGTCGAGCCGTGCTGGAGCGGTATCCGTATCTGCCTCTGGTGCTGAGCGTGGCCGTGAGGCCGGACGCGGTGCTGACATTGGAGAGCCGCACGGCCGATGAGAAAGAGCTGGTTGAACTGGCTGAAAAGTTAATTGAAATCTTATAGGGGATGAGCGGCTTGAAAGTTCTTGCGGATATCTTCAGAGAGTACGACATACGCGGCGATGCGGACCAGGAGCTGACAGATAACGCTGTGGAGGCCATCGGCAGGGCCTACGGCACGTGGCTGCGGCGCAAGGGCGTGAGCCGGGCCTCCATTGGCGGGGACGTGCGCCTCTCGACGGAGCGCATCCGCGCCGCCGTTACCCGCGGACTCCTTGCGACGGGGATCGACGTGATCGATATCGGCGTGGTGACGACGCCGTTGCTCTATTGGAGCCTCCGCCGTCTGGAGCTCAAGGGCGGCGTGATGATCACCGGCAGCCACAGCCCACCCAACATGAACGGCCTGAACCTCGGCTGGGACAAGCGCACCCTCTGGGGCGAGGAGGTGCAGGGCGTACGGCGAGTGATCGCGGCGGACGATTAGGG
>JAEEGY010000099.1 GCA_016280565.1 Fretibacterium sp. | reverse complement strand
GGAGAAGGCGGAGTTCTACAACTACATCCGTTCCCTCGACGCGCTGAAGAAGTCCCTGGCCGGGGGAGACAAGACGGTGATCCTTGATAAGGACTCCCCCCTTGCGAAGGTGTTCTACGGACAGTAAGAGGAAGCGGGGAAGAGCCTATGTTCGAGCAGATCAGGAAGCTTATCGAAGGTAAGCGGATCAAGGAGCTCAGGGAGTTCGCGGGTGAGATCAACGCGGCAGACCTGGCGGACGTGATGGATGCCCTCTCCCCTGAGGAGCGGGTGGCACTGTTCCGTGCCCTGCCTCAGGACCTGGCGGCCGAAGTTTTTTCCTACCTGCCTCCTGACACAAAAGAGGAACTTGTCGCTCTGCTGTCGGACCCGGAGCTGGGCCGTATCGTGGACGAGCTGTTCCTGGACGACGCGGCGGACCTGGTGGAGGAGCTGCCGGCCAACGTCGTGAAACGTATCCTGAAGAACGCCAGCGATGAGACTCGGCGTGGGATCAATCAGCTCCTTCAATACCACGAGGACTCCGCAGGCAGCATCATGACCACGGAGTACATCGACCTCAAGGCAAACATGACCGTTGAGGAGGCTTTTCGCCACATCCGGGAGGTGGGGATGGACAAGGAGACCATCTACACCTGCTATGTCGTGGATGCCCGCCGTGTCCTTATCGGGGTCGTGACGGTGCGGACGCTGCTCCTCTCTCAGTACGCAGACCGCATCGGCGACATCATGAGCGACACGAACCTGATCTGTGTCACCACCAGCGACGACCGGGAAAAGGTGACGGAACTCTTCCAGAAGTACGACTTCATCGCACTGCCCGTGGTGGACTCCGAACGTCACCTGGTGGGTATCGTGACGGTCGACGACGCGATGGAGGTCCTGGAGGAGGAGAGCACGGAGGACTTCCACAAGATGGCGGCCATGGTCCCCTTCGACGAGCCCTACCTTGACACCGGCGTGCTGGAGTTGGCGCGCAAACGAATTTTGTGGCTGATGGTGCTGATGGTGTCGGCCACGCTGACCGGAGGGATCATCACCCATTATCAGGCTATCTTTGCTGCTGTGCCCGCGCTCATTGCCGCTATCCCCATGCTGATGGACACGGGGGGCAACGCGGGGTCCCAATCCTCCACGCTGGTTATCCGCGGCATGGCGGTGGGTGAGCTGCGGCTGGGGGACGCCCTCAAGGTGCTGTTCAAGGAGGTGCGGGTGAGCCTCCTTGTGGGAGGGGCGCTGGCGCTCTTCAACATCGCGTATAGGTACATTCTGAGCGGGAACGCCCCGCTGGCGCTGACGGTGGGGACCAGCCTCTTTGCCACGGTCATCTTTGCCCAGACGGTGGGCGGGATGCTGCCCCTTCTGGCCAAGGCCCTGAAGCTTGACCCCGCTCTCATGGCTGCGCCCATCGTTTCCACCATTGTGGATGCCGGGAGCCTGACGGTTTATTTTCTTGTTGCCAGGACAATTATGCAGGTGTAAAGGTGTAAATAACAGAAACTTCCAATTCGGGAGGTGATGTTGTGAGGATACTCATTGTGGAGGACGAACCCTCGATTGCGGAGGTCGTGGCGGCCTACGCCAGGCGCGAGGGGTATGAGACTTCCTGGGCCCCGGACGGGGAGACCGCGATGGAGCTTTGGAAGAAGGAGGGGGCCGACCTTGTGGTGTTGGACCTGATGCTGCCCAGGCTGAATGGTGAGGAGGTCTGCCGCCGCATCCGCGCTCAGTCCCAGGTCCCTATCATCATGCTGACGGCCCGGGGCTCGGAGGCCGACGTGGTCGCGGGGCTGGACGAGGGGGCCGACGATTATGTCTCCAAGCCCTTCAGCCCCCGTGTTCTGATGGCGCGGATACGGGCCCAGCTTCGCCCGGCGCGTGATGACCGCCCTAAGGCAACGGCGGGGGCCGCGCCGCTCCACTGCGCCGGGGGCCGAATCGAGGTCGACCCGGAGCGGGTGGAGCTCCGCAAGGACGGTACGCCCATCCCCGTGACCAAAAGCGAGATCCTTATCTTTTCCACTCTGGCGTCACGTCCCCTCCGCACCTGGTCGCGGGAGGAGATCATTCGCTC
>JAEEGY010000098.1 GCA_016280565.1 Fretibacterium sp. | reverse complement strand
CGCCGTGGCGGTGGTCAAGGCGGGGGTTTTTGCCATCATCCGCCTGACGTGGTACGTCTTTGACCCGGCTTCCCTGCGCGGGACCTGGGCTCAGACGGCCGCGTTCGCCCTGGTCTGCCTCACCATCCTCTACGGTTCTTCCATGGCCCTGGCCACCCATCACCTGAAACGGCGTTTTGCCTGGTCCACCATCAGTCAGCTCTCCTACATTTTGCTGGGCGTGCTGCTCCTGACGCCCGAGGGTCTCGTCGGGGCGCTGACCCATCTTGGGGCCCACGCCGTGATGAAGATCAACCTGTTCTTCTGCGCCGGGGCCATCCTGTACCGGACACACCGCGAGTACCTCTTCGACATGCGGGGGATCGGCCGGGGAATGCCCTGGACCTTCGTGGCCCTGCTCATCTCCGGGCTGGCGCTCTGCGGGTTGCCGCCGAGTGCTGGTTTTATGGGCAAGTGGCAGCTTGGCATCGCGGCGGCAGCCGTCCCGCCCCTGGGGTACATCGGGCTGGTGGTGATCGGCGTGTCGGCGGTCCTGACGGTGCTTTACATCTTCTCCATCTTCGGCACAGCGGCCATGCCGGGCAGGAACTTTGATTTCGGGGCGGCCAACGAGGGCGTCTCCGACCCCGGCGCACGGATGCTTATCCCGATGGGCATATTGGCCGCCGCCGCGGTGCTCTACGGCCTGTATGCGGAGCCGCTGGTGGCCTTCTTCACCCGCGTCGCGGCGGGGGAGATATAGCAGGTTTCAGGGCGGTCAGCCCTGAGCTTTGATTTGAACGGACGGTGGACCTTACAATGACCGGAAATCCCATTCTCCTGTCCCTCATCCTCTGGCCCATGGCCGGGGGCGTGCTGTCGTTTATCGCGGGGCGGCATAACAAACGGCTGCGTGATATCTTTGCCGGAGTGGTGACGCTGGCGGAGTTAGCGGTGGCCGTGTGCTGTTACGGGCTCCTGGGCGCAAGCCTGTCCCTCGACGGCGCATGCGGGCTGGGACTCAACCTGACGCTGGACGGCTTCCGCCTGGTCTACGCGGTGATCATCGCCTTCATGTGGGCCGCAACGACGCTCTTTTCCCCCGAATATCTGGATCATCACCACAACCGCAACCGCTACTACCTCTTTGTCCTCATGACGGACGGGGCGATCATGGGCGTCTTCCTCTCCGCGGACCTCTACACCACCTTTGTCTTCTTTGAGATGATGTCGCTGTTCTCCTACATCATGGTGGTTCAGGACGAGACGCCCGCTGCCATCCGCGCCGCCCAGACCTATCTGGCTATCGCCATCACCGGCGGGCTGGCGACGCTCGCGGGGCTCCTGCTGCTCAATCATCAGCTCGGCACGCTCGTCATCACAGAACTTCCCGCAGCCGTGGCGGCCGTACAGCCGCGCGGCGCGAGCGCTTCAATGATGGACAGGAGCGTCCTCTACATCCCCGGGCTCCTCGTCTTCGTGGGCTTCGCGGCAAAGGCCGCCATTTTCCCAATGCACATCTGGCTTCCCACTGCCCACACCGTTGCCCCCGCCCCGTCCAGCGCCCTGCTCTCCGGGCTGCTCACCAAGTCCGGTCTGTTCGGCATTCTGGCCCTGAGCACCGGGCCCTTCCTCCACGACGCGCGCTGGGGCCTGATGCTCCTCGTCCTGGCCCTCGTCACGATGTCACTGGGGGCGGTGCTGGCCGTCTTTTCCGTCAACATCAAGCGGACCCTGGCCTGTTCGTCCATGTCGCAGCTCGGCTTCATCCTCACGGGCGTCGCCATGCAATGTTTTCTGGGCAAGGACAACGATCTTGCTGTGCGCGGCACGATCCTCTACATGGTGGGGCATTCGCTCATCAAGCTCGTCCTCTTTCTGTCGGCCGGCGTCGTCCACATGAACACCCACAAGCTGGACCTGAACGACATCCGCGGCTTCGGCCAGATTGCCGGGCTTACGCGGTGCGACAGCGTCGCGGCGTCCGACAAGTCGGCTGTGTCGGAGCGAGACGCAGTCGTCTCGCGGAGGCTCGGGCGCGGCAAGCCCCTGTTTCTCTTCGCCTTCCTGATGGGCGGGCTGGGCCTCATGGGGAT
>JAEEGY010000097.1 GCA_016280565.1 Fretibacterium sp. | reverse complement strand
GATGCGCTTGCGGAGAGCATCAATATTGGCCTGGGCCTCGGCGGCCTGCTGATTGTGGGCGATGACTCCACCCTGCTGGCGGACCTGCCCTCCGCTGACCGTCCCCGCGGGAGAGAAGACTTCGCCCTCCAGCGTCACGATGGGGAATCGCGCCCCCTGCCTCACCAGCGCGCTGCCCAGGTCGTAGCCCTCCACGATAAGCAGATCGCCCATCATGTGCGACAGCGCAGGCTCCCAGGGGGAGTGAACGTCGATCAGGTCCATGCCCCAGCCCACGATCCCCTTTGTGGGCAGATTGAATCGGTAGTCCCGGTCGCGCGGCCGGCAGCGCTCCAGCGGAAGGTAGGTCACGCTCCGCGACGAACGGCGCTGTTTCAGGAGGGCGATCCCCTCCTGGGCCTCCTCCAGCGTGTGGACCAGGAGCCAGAACCGGCGGCCGCCCAGGTACGCATCCAGGGCAAAGGCGATGTTCACGGGACAGGAGAAGACTTCGGCCGCCACCTCCGGCCGGGATTTCATGCGGCCCAGGCGGGATGCGGAGAGCAAAACACGGACCGGCTCGGGGTAAGACGACTCCGCGCTGTCCCTCAGGGAGTCCAGCTCGGCCTCCAGCCGGGCGCGTTCCCTCTTCATTTGCTGGAGGCTCGCCGCCTGCTTCTGACAGGAGGCATAAACGGCCGTGTGTTCGTCCAACAGGCGGGCGTGCTTTGCCTCAAGTTTTTCAAGCTGAAGGACCAGGGCCTTGCCCGCCTCGGTCCGCCGCCGGGCTTCCTCATGAAGACGCTCTAACTCCGACACCTCAGACTCCCCGGACGCGGAAAGGGCGCGCAGCTCTGCCTCAGTCCGGGAGCAGAAGAGCTGACGTTCGGCAAGCTCATCCCTCAGGGACTGGCGGCGCATCCGCTCCCGCTCAAGGTTGGCTCGCCCCTCTTCAAATTTCTTCAGGCGGGCGTCCAGCGCAGCACGGCATCCCTCCAGCCGCTCTCGCTGTTCCGCCTCCTCCGCCTGAACGCGCTCCTGTTCCGCCCGTAGGCTGGCCTCCTGCTCCGCCAGATTTTTCCGCTCCTCCGTCAGTGTGACACGATCATCCAGGAGGGAACGGATCTGTGTGGCGGCTTGGAAGCTCTGCCGCTGAAGGACCTCCCGCCGCGAGGACAGCTCATGGGCCCGCGTGGTGAAAGCCGCTTCGTCAAAACCCTGGGAGCGCAGGTGTTCCTCCCCGGCATGGACGGCGCGGTCCCAGAAGTTTCGCCACATAACAGCCCTGTCCCGACGGGTGCGGAGTATCTGCTGCTTTGAGCGCAGGTCCCGCGCCTCCGCCTCCAGAGCATAGCGGCGGGAGAAGTAGAAGTCCCGCCTCAGCGAGTCGAGGGTGTCCAGGATCTCCTGGGCCTTCACGGCCACGGCCACTTCCCCGGCGATCTCCGCCCGGCGTGCCTCATTGTCCTGAATGAGCGTCTGGATCCTCTGGGCCTCGGTCAGCGCCTCCTCAAGGCGCTTTAGCGTATCTTCCCGGCGGTTGCGGTAGCGGTCAATGCCAAACAGGAGGTCGAGCTGACGCCGACGCTCTCTGGGGCTCTGTTTGATGGCCGCGGAAACCTCGCCCTGTCCGATGAAGGCGCAGCCCTGGCCGTCCATGGAAAAACGGGACTTTACGCTGTCCAGCTCCTGCCCCGTGACGCGCTTGCCGTCGATCAGGAGTGCCCCCCCCTCCGCCGAGTACATCCGCTTCAGGACCGCGCCGTCCCCCGGAATGGCAAGTGTCAGGGACACCTCCGCCTCTTTCGCTTCTCGAACGGAAGCGCTTCCTTTGAAAAGGAGCTCCGTCTGCCTGGGGACGCGGAGCGTGGAGTTCCCGCCCTCGCCCAAAATCCAGCGCAGGGCATCCAGGATGTTGCTCTTGCCGCTGCCATTGGGACCGACGATGGCGGTAAGCCCCTTGCTGAAGATGAGTTCGCAGGGGGCGCCGAAGCTCTTGAAGCCCTTAAGCCTCAGGGACTCGATGGACAACGGTCACGCTCTCCCTTCGCTCCATCTGCTTCGCCCGGCGCTCCACGGCGTCCAGGGCCCCCTGGAGCTCAACGCGGTACTTGTTCCAGGCGAACTCCGGCATGCCAGCGATAAATATCTTTCTCTCCAGCTCCTCCTGCCACAGGGGAAGGTAGGTATCAGCAATGTACTGCGCGATCGCGGCGTTCGTCTGGAGCAGCAAGGCCTCGGAACGGTTGGCGTGGGCAACCTTGCGAAGGAAACGCTTGATGTCCAGGGCCACGGTGTCCTCCCTCAGCACCCAGCCGTTGTCACCACAGAAAGGACAGCCGCGCGTCAGCACGGAGCGGAGGTCGGGCCGTCCCCGTTTGCGCGTGATCTCCACCAGGCCCAGCTGTGTGATACTGAACACCTTGGCCCGCGCCCGGTCCCGGGCCAGGAGCTCCTCAAGCCGGGCGATGAGCGCATTGCGGTCCTCCTCGAACTCCATGTCGATGAAGTCCACCACGATGATCCCGCCGATGGAACGGAGGCGGAGCTGACGGGCGATCTCGTCCGCCGCCTCAAGGTTCGTTGCCAGCGTTGTGTGGCGCATATCCAGGTCCCCCACGAACTTTCCGGTGTTCACGTCGATGACCGTCAGCGCCTCGGTGGGTTCAATAACAAGGTAGGCCCCGCTCTTGAGCCAGACCTTGCGGTCCAGCGCCCGCTCGATCTCCGGCTCGACGCCGTAGTATTCAAACACCGGCGCTACCCCCTGGTAAAGGGAAACGCTGGGACGGTCCGCCTCGTAAAAGGTCGAGACGAAATCCTGGACGCGGCGAAATTCCTCCTCGCTGTCGACGATGATCTCGTCCACGCTGCCATGCACTTCGTCGCGCAGCACGCGGCCCAGCGGCCCCAGGTCCCGGTAGAGCAGACAGGGGGCGGGCTGAAGTTTCGCGTTGTGTTCGATCTCATGCCAAAGCGCCAGCAGAGACTGCACGTCGGCGGCCAGGGACTCCTCGTCCACTCCCTCCGCGGCCGTGCGGACGATGAGGCCAAAGTCATCTCCCTTCAGCTCCTTGGCAAGGTGCCGCAGTCGTTTGCGTTCCTCCTCGTCGGAGATGCGGCGGGAGACGCCGGCCTCTCCACCACCCGGCACAAAGACAAGATAGCGCCCAGGCAGGGAAATACGCGGAGTCACGCGGGCCCCCTTGTTCTTCCGCGCCGTCTTGGTCACCTGGACCACCAGTTCCTGCTCCGGGACAATGTCCATTCCCTGGGCGTCGTTCAGGTAGAGAAAGGCGTTACGGCCGTCCCCGATGGTGACGAAGGCGGCACTGATGCCCGGCAGGACGCTGTCGACCCTGGCCTTGTAGATCTCCCCGGCCCTCTGCCGGTCCCACATCCGTTCAATAAAGATCTCCGCCAGCTTCCCCTCTTCAAGAATCGCTACACGCGTTTCCTCGTTCTCGCGGGTGTCGGCGATGATCTTTCGGTTCAAATTTTTATCCTCATGCTCCGAAGGCAAAATGTATCCTCCCTCAGCAAAATTTATAATCTCCCGCTTGTTATTTTATCAAAAGATTAAAGCTCAGGGGGAACTTCCCCCCCCTTGGCCTCCGCAGAACGCCCCGCGTTCTGCTCCGACACAGCCGATCTGCCGGACGCCGCAGCCCCTTCAGGGCCGCGTAAGCCCGGCAGCCTGGCCGAACCCCCGAACCGAACTCAGCGGGCCGCAAGCAGCTCGATCTTCCGTTCCCAGCCGCTCTGACGGACATGCCACATCATGAGGAGGCTGCAGGCCAGCCACCCGGCGGGATAGCCCAGGGCGATGAAGTAAATCGAATGCGTGAGCCGGGAGATGATGAACAGGTAAATCTGCCGCAGGAGGACGAAGGAGCCCAGCATGATGAACATGGGGGTCTTGGCGTCGCCCACCCCGCGCAGGGCCCCGGCGTGGATCTGGTTCGTCACGTTCAGGGGGTCAAAGATGCTGTTGAGCCGCAGGAACAGCACGCCGTAGTAAATCACCTGTTCGTCGCGGTTGAACAGCGAGACCGTGAAGGGGGCCGCCGCGTAGATGGCGGCAACGATAAGGAACGTCAAGCCGATGGAGATTGTCATGCAGTCGCGCAAGCCCTTGCGTATCCGGTCCGGCCTCCGGGCCCCGGCGTTTTGCCCCACAAAGGTCGTGATGGCCATGGCCATGCTCTGGATAGGCAGGATGACGAAGGAGTCGATGCGGCTGTAAACGCCCCAACCGGCCGTGCTGGCCGCGCCATAGGCATTGATGTAGCCCTGGACGAAGACGTTGGAGAACCCCGTGACCGCCATCTGGAGGCCCGTCGGCAGCCCCAGCATGATGACGCGCTTCAGGATGCCATAGTCGACCCGCATCTCGCGCCAGGTCAGGCTGTGGGGCTCATGGCTCCGGAACAGCAGCCAGAAGATGATGAGCCCCGACACAAGCTGGGACAAAATCGTCGCATAGGCTACACCGGCCACACCGGCGTGAAAGACGATCACGAAGAGGAGGTCCAGCACAATGTTCAGGATCGACGAGAAGATCAGGAAGAACAGCGGGCGCCTGGAGTCCCCCACGGCGCGGAGGATGGCGGAGCCCATGTTGTAGAGCATCAGGCCAATCAGTCCCAGGGAATAGATCTGGAGGTAGACCACGGCCTCACGCATGACGGACTCGGGGGTGTTCATGAGGCGCAGCAGGGTAGGCGTCGACAGGTAACCCACGGCGGACAGGATGATCGACAGCCCCACCGTGGCGACGACGGCGGTGTGGGTGGACTTCCGCAGGTTCACCAGGTCCTTTGCGCCGAAGTACTGCGAGATGACGACGCTGGCCCCCATGGCCATGCCGATGAACAGTCCGATGAGCGTGAATACGATGGAGATGGTGGACGTGACGGCCCCCAGCGCGTCCGCGCCGACGAAGTTACCCACCACGACGCTGTCCACTGTGTTGTAGAGCTGCTGAAAGATGTTCCCCACGAAGAGCGGAAAGGCGAACGATACGAGGTGTCTCCAGATGACGCCCTCCGTCATGTCCGTCACCGTGGTGCGGATCGGGCTTCCTGCCGTGGCGCTTGGTCCTCTTTTAAAAAATTTTCCGGGCATTTCCGTTTCCTTCTGTAATTTTGATAAAACTCACCTTAATTATATCAATTCTTCTCATCCCGCAAAAGCCCGGGGAAACCGAAGTTTCCGCAAACAAATCAACGCGGAGGCCCCAAAGGAGCCCCCGCACCCCCTGAGCAACGGGAACGACACCCAGGGCAAAACTGACCCGCCCGGCGCTGGACGCCTATCTCAGCTCCGGCGTGGGGATGGTGTCCATGTCGTCGAACTCCTGATTCTCTCCGCCCATGGCCCAGATGAACGTGTAGCTGGCCGTCCCGGCCCCGGCGTGGATGGACCACGACGGAGAGATGACCGCCTCCTCGTTCCTCATGACGATGTGGCGGGTCTCCTGCCCCTGTCCCATCATGTGGAACACCACCTGGTCCTCCGGCACCTCAAAGTACATATAGACCTCCATCCGCCGCTCGTGGGTGTGGGCGGGCATGGTGTTCCACACGCTGCCGGGCTCCAGGACCGTCATGCCCATGGAGAGCTGACAGGTGGGCAGCACGGCGGGGTGGATGAACTGGTTGATGACACGTTTGTTGGACAGAGTGGCATCCCCGCAGGGGCGCTTGGCCGCGTCCGCCAGCTTCAGCAGCCGCGTCTCGAAGCTCTTGTGCGCCGGGGCGGAGACCATGTAGAACTTCGCGGGCTTTGAACTATCGTCGCTGGCGAAGAGGACCTCCTTCGCGCCGCGGGTGATGTACAGGCAGTCCTTGTAGCCCAGCGCGTAGCGAGTGCCGTCCACGGTGATGCTGCCGGCCCCGCCGATGTTGAAGATGCCGATCTCCCGGCGCTCCAGGAAGAAATGCGTGCCGAAGTTGGCCCACACGTCGATACCCTTGTCGATGGAGACGGGCTCCTTCACCGGCATACAGCCCAGCGTCACCATGCGGTCCACGTGGCTGTAGACGGCCGTCACCTCATCGGGCCGGTACAGGCCGGTGATGAGGAACTCCTTCCTCAGCTCATCGGTGGTGTAGCGCTTCACGTCCTGCGGGTTGCAAGAATAACGAATGTCCATAAAAATTACCTCCCTGCTCATAATGAACGTAAATATCCATATCCTATGCTATTATAGTCTAAAACCTGAAATTAGGAGCGTGTTCGATCATGAGTTTGTTTGACATCACAGGGAAGGTCGCCATCGTCACGGGCGCGCGCACGGGCCTGGGGCTGGGCATTGCGGAGGGGCTGGCCGAGGCGGGCTGCGACATCGTCGGGGCCGGGCATGCCAGGATGCCCGAGCTGGAGAGGTCTGTCGCTGCGCTGGGGCGGCGGTTCCTGTACTTCGACATCGACCTGACCTCGCAGAAGGACATCCCTGCGCTGGTGGAGGCAGCCGTAAAGGAGTTCGGGCGGCTGGATATCCTTGTGAACAACGCGGGCATCATCCGGCGGGAGGACATGTTGAAGTTCTCCGAGAAGGACTGGGACGACGTCATCAACGTCAACCTCAAGTCGCTGTTTTTCCTGTCTCAGGCCGCTGCCCGGGAGATGGAGAAGCGCGGTGGGGGAAAGATCATCAACGTGGCTTCCATGCTCTCGTTCCAGGGAGGCATCCGCGTCCCGTCCTACACTGCCAGCAAGAGCGGCGTGGCGGGCCTGACGAAGCTCATGGCCAACGAACTGGCGAAGTTCAACATTCAGGTCAATGCCATCGCCCCAGGCTACATGGCCACGAACAACACCGAGGCACTCCAGAAGGACCCCGTGCGCAGCGCGGAGATCCTGGCCCGCATCCCGGCCAACCGCTGGGGCACGCCGGACGACCTGAAGGGCGCGGCGGTGTTCCTGGCGTCCCGCGCGTCGGACTATGTGACCGGACACATCCTGGCCGTCGACGGAGGCTGGCTGGCGCGATAAATCCCCAGTCCCCACCTGATCCATCCCGCTCCCGACGGGCCTATGGGCCTTGCCGGGGGCTTTTTTTGCCCTCCATACGGCACAAACACATACCCACAACTTTCCTGTATGAACCAACGCGGTAAAATAACAGCGTACATCTTCACGGGGAGGTGTGAGCGATGGAGGACAATGCAAAGGAGCAGGAGGAGAAACGACCGGCCGCACCGCGCGGGCGGAACGCGCGATTTGCGTCTGACACCAAGCCGCACATCGCCGCCATTTTGAAGAGCCTCCCCGAGCGCCCCGGCGTCTACATCATGCGCGACGCGGAGGGCACGGTCATCTATGTTGGCAAGGCCATCAAGCTCAGGCGCCGCGTGTCGTCCTACTTCCGGCACTCGAACTTCGCCTCGCCGCGTCTGCGCAAGTTAGTCTCTCTTGTCGAGGATATCTCCACCATCCGCACGGAGACGGAGGCTGAGGCCCTGATCGTCGAGGCCCGGCTCATCCGGCGCTACTCGCCTTTCTTCAACATCGACCTCAAGATGAATGACCGCTACCCCTACATCCGCGTGACGAATGAGGACTTTCCCCGGCTGGAGATCACGCGTCAAAAGCCCTCCGCGGAGGAGTCTCAGCGCCAGGACGACGGCTCGGTCTATCTGGGGCCCTTCGTCAGCGCGGGCAACCTCCGTGCGATGCTGCGCCTTGCGGAACGGTACTTTCCCCTGCGGGTCTGCCGGTCGGCGCTGCGTCCCGACCCGGAAAAGCGCCCCTGCATCGAGTACAGCCTGGGACACTGCATGGGGGCCTGCGCGGGGATATGCACCCAGGCGGAATACCGGGAACGCGTGGGGGACATCATTCTGCTTCTGGAGGGCAAGTCCGCCGAGCTGGTGGAACGGTTACGTAAGCGCATGGACGCTGCAGCGAAGCGCATGGCCTTTGAGACGGCGGCCCTATATCGGGACACCATCCGCGCGATATGGCGGCTCTCTCGTCAACGCGTCTCCTCCGCCCTGCAGGAGGACCTGGACAGCGAGACGTGGCAGGTCCTCAACCAGATTCAGCAGCTCCTGGGGCTCAAGACCCTCCCCTGGCGCATGGACGCCTTCGACATCTCCCACATGTCCGGGCACGAGACCTATGGCTGCTGCGTCGTCTTTGAGCAGGGGCGGCCCAGCCCGTCGCTCTATCGCCGGTTCAAGATGCGGGGCCTGGAGGAAGGCCAGATTGACGATTTTCTTTCAATTCAGGAGACGGTGTTCCGGCGCTACCGGCATGTGCTGGACCACTCGGAGCCCATGCCCCAGCTTGCCCTTATCGACGGGGGGCCTGTGCAGCTGGAGTTTGCGCTGAAGGCCCTTGAGGAGCTGAAACTTGACCTGCCGCTCGTGGCCCTGGCGGAGCGCGAGGAGCTGATCTACCTTCCCGGCAGGCCCAACGCGCCCCTTCGTCTGGAACGCAGCGACCCGGCACTTCAGTTGCTCCAGCGGCTTCGCGACGAGGTCCACCGCTACGCCATCACAACGCACCGCCGCGCGCGCAACGCCCGGATGAGGCACTCCACGCTGGAGGACGTTCCCGGCATTGGGCGGTCGCGTGCCGCGCAGCTTTTGGTGCGGTTTGGCTCCACGCAGCGCATCGCGGCCCTCTCCCCGGAGGAGCTGGCCTCGGCCCCCGGCGTGGGCCCCGTCCTCGCAAAGAAAATTTTGGAGCATTTGAACGCGTAAAAAGTTTGGGTAATAGTGTATAATATAGCCGTCCGGGAGAGGCTCGGACGGAGTTTCAAAACTTGGGCTGCTGAAGCGGGGCTGCGATCCCCACCTCAGGCTGACGCCCTCCGTAAGGAATTACGCTTTGAATAGCCGGATGATTTCGGCAAGAGCTCGTAAAAGCGATGACAGCGCCTTTACGAGCTCTATTATTCTCTCCACGTTTCCACCCCCTTCCGGGGATGTACCCCATGCAGTCTCCCTCGATGTTCTGAGGGCCTCTCCTGTCTGCTATTTTATCATGTTCCCTCAGTGGTGAAACAGCCTTTGTCCGGTCATTACCATCGCAATGCCGTATCGGTCGCAGGCCTCGATCACAAGGTCGTCCCGAATGGAGCCGCCGGGCTGCGCGATAAAGGACACGCCGCTGCGCCGGGCCCGCTCGATGTTGTCCGGGAAGGGGAAGAACGCGTCGCTCCCCAGCGAGACGCCCTTCGTGCCCTCCAGCCACAACCTCCGCTCCTGCGGCGTCATGGGCTCCGGCCTGTAGGTAAAATACTCTTGCCAGACGCCCTCGCCCAGCACGCCCTCCGGCGCGGCCGAGAGATAGACGTCAATGGCATTGTCCCGCTCCGGGCGGCCTAACCCCTCGTGGAAGGGCAGGGTCACCACCCTGGGATTTTCCCGAAGGATCCTCAGGTCCGCCTTGTCCCCCGCCAGACGGGTGCAGTGCAGGCGCGACTGCTGCCCTGCGCCGACGCCGAGAGTCTGACCCCCCTGGGCATAGCACACGGAGTTGGACTGGGTGTACTTCAGCGTGATGAGCGCCAGGGTCAGGTCCCGTCGCGCGGCCTCAGGGATGTTCTTTGTCTTTGTCACGGGGGCATCGAAGAACGCGGGGTCGATCACAGGCGCGGTGTTGCGGCCCTGCTCGAACGTGACGCCGAACACGTCCCGCTGCTCAACGGCCGGGGGCTCGTAACCCGGGTCGATCTTCACAATCGCGTAGCTGCCCTTGCGCTTCTCCTTCAGAATGGAAAGCGCCGCGTCGGAATACCCCGGCGCGATGACGCCGTCGGAGACCTCGTGGCGGATGAGGGCCGCCGTGGTCTCGTCACAGGGCTCGCTCAGCGCGATCCAGTCCCCGAAGGAGGACATCCGGTCCGTCCCACGCGCCCGGGCGTAGGCACAGGCCAGGGGGGAGGCGTTCACCTCGTCCAGCGGCAAATCCACGAAGAACATCTGCCGCTCCGCCTCCACGAGGGGCAGGCCCACCGCCGCCCCTGCCGGGCTGACGTGCTTGAAGGACGCCGCCGCGGGTAGCGAGAGCGCGTTCTTCAGCTCACGCACGAGCTGCCAGCTGTTCAGCGCGTCCAGAAAATTGATGTACCCCGGCCGGCCGTTCAGCACCTCAAGAGGCAGTTCTCCCGTCTTCGCAAAGATGCGCGCGGGCTTCTGGTTGGGGTTGCAGCCGTACTTCAGTTCCAGTTCTTTCATGTCAGTTTTCCTCCTTATCCTGATGATCGCCGTCTGTGCCTCGCGGAAGACGCCTCTATGTGAGGTCACGGTAGACTTGTCCCCGCGGACCTATTGCAATGACCCTGACGCTGTGCGCTGCTTCGTCTATTGAAAAAATGATTCGAACGTCCCCGACCCTCACACGAAAGCAGGAATCAAGTCCTCTCAGCTTCTTCATGCCTTTTTCCGGCGGAAGCGTCTTTATTGCTTTCAGAAGGCGAACCTGACTATCCCTGTCCTGACGCCGGAGATACTTTTCAGCGGCTTTCTCAAGAAAAACCTTATAGAGCAATGTTCAACTCCTCCGCAAGTTGATCCAGAGAAACCGCGGAGCCGTCGTTCTCCTTTTTTGCCTCGGCCAGCAGAGATATATCCCACGCATCCGGGGGCACTTCCACATAATTTTTTACGTTCTTCAAGAGACCGATGACATAAGGCAGCCTGCTTTCGGGCATGGAATAGATCAGCCTCACCGCCGCCCTGCGCTTTGCCGTCTGCGCGGGCCGTGGTTTGCGACGCCCTTTCTCCAGTTCCCTCATGATTTTTTCTCCCCGTACTTGTTGAACAG
>JAEEGY010000096.1 GCA_016280565.1 Fretibacterium sp. | reverse complement strand
TCGAAAAGTACCTTCAGATAGCCCTCCGCCGCGTCCTGCATGGCCTGTCCCGCCAGCGCCGTGATGCCGCAGTGAGGGATGGCACGTTCCACAAGCGACGCGTTGTCGAATATCCCATGCTTCACGATGAGCTCCGCCGCTTCCGCCGGGTGAGCGTTGGCGTACTCCGCGGAGGCACCGGACTCGGATAGGAAAGCGGCCACCTCCGCCCTGTGGGCTTCAGCGTAGCTCCGCCGGGCCGCGTAAACGCCCATCACAAGCCGGGATTTACCGCCCACTTTCTGCCATTCCTCAGTCAGGCTCAGTGCCTCACGCAACCCCCCGACCCGCGTCAGCGCCGCTGCAGCAAAGGGATAGGGAATCAGGCAGGCGTCGCCCTTTCCTGCGGCAAGGCGGGAAAGCACCTCGGCGTGCTCGCTGAGCCATTCAATGTGGCAGTCCTTATCGGGCTCAAGCCCGTTTTGGCGGAGGAGGTAGTTCAGCGCGAACTCCGGCGCGGCCCCCCGCCCCGCGGCTAAGAGCGTCCGGCCCCGCAGGTCTGCAAGGGTATGGATGGCGTCGCCCTTTTCAAGGATGGACAGCGCCCCCAGCGTGTTGACGGAGAGAAGGCAGATATCTCCCTTCAGTCGGTTCCAGAGGATGGCGGCCATGTTGGTGGGCATCGCGGCAATGTCCGCCTCGCCCTTCGCCAGAGCCGCCGCGATCTCCTCCGGCGCGGAGACGATGCGGAAGGCATAGGCATTCTCCGTCCGTCCGCTGGCCGCGTCCTCCATCAGCTTCGCCAGCCCCATGCCCGTCGGCCCCCTGAGGCACAGGACGCGCACAGGTTCCGCATTGAAGCTCAGGGGGGCTTCCAGATTCGCGCGCTCCCGCCGCGCGGCTGGCCCCCCTGAAACCCCCGCCGCCCCACAGGCTCCGCACAGGAACAGCACAAGGCACAGAACAGAGATCATCCGTCTCATGGTCAAAATGCCTGACCTTCCTCTGACTCAGGGGAGGTCTCCCGGCCCGCTAAGTAGTCGTTAATGGACGTGAGGACATTATCCGCATTCAGTCCGTGGACCGCACAGGCGTCCTCCAGGGACTCCCCGATGGACGACGGACACCCGACGCAGTGCATTCCCGACTGCATCAGGACATAGGCGATGCCCATATCATATCGGAGCATATCACCCATCGTCGTTTCCTTTGTGATCTCAAAATCCGGCATACTTCTTCCTCCTTAAAAACTTAAAAAGTCGATTTAAAATTGAAAGTTCTCACCCAGGTAGAACTTGCGAGCCATGGGGTCCTCCGCCACCTCGCTGGGCGTTCCGTCCAGAAAGATCTTCCCGTCGTGGATGAGATACGTCCGGTCCGTGATGGAGAGCGTCTCGCGGACGTTGTGGTCCGTGATGAGCACGCCGTAGCCCTGTGCTTTCAGCGTGTGGATCATGCTCTGGATGTCATTCACCGCGATGGGGTCGATTCCGCTGAAAGGTTCGTCCAAAAGGATGAAGCGAGGCTTCAGCGTCAGGGCCCGGGCGATCTCCACGCGCCGCCGCTCGCCGCCGGATAGGGCGTAGCCCTTCGTTCCGGCGATATGTGTGATGCCGAACTGCTCCAGCAGCCCGTCCGTGGCGGACGTATCCTGCCCCATTTCCTGCCACACCAGGTCGATGTTCTCCCGCACGGTCAGATTGCGGAACACCGAGGGCTCCTGGGGCAGATACCCGATCCCCGCCCGCGCCCGCGCGTAGACGGGAAGGTGAGTGACCTCCCGGTCCCCGATGAAGATATTTCCCGCATCGGGGCGCACAAGGCCGACGATCATATAGAAGGACGTGGTCTTGCCCGCCCCGTTGGGTCCCAGGAGCCCCACGACCTCGCCGGGCCGGACCTCGATGCTTACATCAGAGACGACGATACGTCCATCGTAGCTCTTGCGGATCCCCCGGGCTGTGAGTGCGCTCATTTGCCGGCCTTCTTTCCTGACTTCTTCCCTGGCTCCGCCTTCTTCGCCTCATCGGGTGAGGAGGACTTATCCTTTCCTTTATTATTCTTCTCGCGGGAGATGTCGATGGTGATCTCCGCCCGTGGGGTGGGAGACTCCTTGCTGCCCAGTGTGGGCGCGCCGCCCATGGCCTCCACGCGGTTCTGGCTGGGGAAGTAGACGATGGACTCCGACTTCAGCGTGCGCCCCCCCTGCACGGCCGAGACGTTGCCGCTGAGGACGACGCTGCCCCGGTCCAGCGAGTAGAGCGCGTGGCTGCCGCGCAGGCTCACAGCTTCTCCCCCTGCTGCCTTGGGCTTTCCCTTGAGCCAGACCCCCTTGTCCGCGGTCAGAGTGTGGAGCTCCCCGCCGCGGAGGACCCCCTCCACAGCGTCCGCGCCGAAGGAGAGCCCCTGGGAACGGTCCTCTAAATTGCGGGCCTTCACTACCCAAAATTTTGTCTGCCGGT
The DNA here is from genome assembly GCA_016280565.1 of Fretibacterium sp. Lineage (GTDB taxonomy): Bacteria > Synergistota > Synergistia > Synergistales > Aminobacteriaceae > JAFUYV01. The sequence continues at coordinate 8,939 of JAEEGY010000096.1, read as the reverse complement.
CCCCCTGGGCGGCCTCCATGATCCCGCCGAGGCCGATGAGGGTCAGCCGGTCCGCGTCGAGGCGCATTGCTCCCACTACACCTTTGACGCCCCCCTGGAAGCGGCAGGTTGGGACCTCCGCAAAGGAGAGCGAGAGCTTCCCGGCCTTCAGGTCCACCTGGTCCCCCATCCAGTCACCGGAGGCAACGATCCCCTGCTCGAAGAGGACCTCGCGCCGCTCGACGTTGCCCGTGCCCCGGGGGGCCACGACGTTCAGCCCGCCGGCGGTGATGGTGACATTCCCGTCCGCGAGGAAGTCCCCCGTCTGTGAGTCGAAGCGCATCCTGTTGGCGGACAAAGTCGCCTTATCCGGCAGCAGAACTTCGCCAAAAATCTGCCCTTCACAGAATGCGGCCCCTATCAGGGCCAGAATAACAACGAACTTCAAGCGCCGCATCCCCGCGTCCTCCTCATTCTCCCCATTCAAACTCAGGAGGGAAATCCTCCGGTCTCCGTCCAACAGCTATGCTCCATTATATCAGGGGAATGATTTCGTGGCATGAGACAGCGCGTGTGGATAAGTGGGTAAGTCGGTGGATAAAAATCATAAAAAGCTATCATGGCGGCATTCCAGCCCAAAATGTGGATAAGTGGAAGATGTGGATGAGGGAATGAGGCAAAAAAAATCAAGTCTTGACTTTTTTAGAGGATACTATCCGCGGTCCAAAAGGATCAGAAACTCTTCCCGGGTTCCCCAAAATCCCCCAAAGTATGATATAAATACTCATGCGCGGCGAGGACCGCGCACAGGTTTTAGGGCGGTCAGCCCTGAGCAAGAATGAGTATGAGTTTTAAGGGGAAATTTCCTTGAGTCCGAAAGAAACGGCAGCAGCGGCGAAGAAAACGGCCGCCACGAAAAAAAACGCGACAAAGAAAGCTCCGGCGGCAAAGAAACCCGCCGCCAAAAAGACGCCGGCAAAGTCCACGACGAAGAGGGCAACAGGGACTTCGGCAGCGGGCAAGACGCTCGTCATCGTGGAGTCTCCCTCCAAGGCCGCAACGCTCTCTGGCATCCTGGGGAAGGACTACGTCGTCCGGGCAAGCATCGGACACATCCGCGACCTGCCACGCAGCCGGATGGCCATCGACATCGAGCACGACTTCAAGCCGGAGTACATCCTGGTCAAGGGCAAGGCGACCCTGAAGAACGAGCTGGCGGCCCTGGCGAAGAGCGCGTCGAACGTCCTTCTGGCGTCCGACCCTGACCGCGAGGGCGAGGCCATCGCGTGGCACCTGGCCGACGTCCTGGAACTGGACACGTCGGAGAAGTGCCGGGTCCGCTTCTATGAGATCACGGCCGGAGCCGTGCGCAGCGCCATCCAGACCCCGGACTTCATCGACCTGAACAAGGTGGACGCCCAGCAGGCCCGGCGCGTTCTGGACCGCCTCGTCGGCTACACCCTCAGCCCTCTGCTTTGGAAAAAGATCCGCTACGGGCTCTCCGCAGGGCGTGTGCAGTCCGTGGCGCTCAACCTTATCTGCGAGCGCGAGCGCGAGATCCAGCGTTTCGTCCCCGACCCTTATTGGGTGGTCACCGTCAAGGCCTCGGCCCCGGACGGGCGGGTCTACGAGCTGAAGGCCGACCGTATGGACGGCAAGTCCCTCATGAAGGGCAGTCTTCCACTGCTTATCGACACGGAGGAGAAGGCCGACGCTATCCTGGCCGAGGTGAGGAACAACCCCCTGCGCGTCTCGGAGTTCCGCCTGAAGGAGAGCCTCCGCACTGCCCCTGCCCCCTTCCGCACCAGCACGCTCCAGCAGGAGGCGTCCCGCCGTCTGAGCATGGCCCCCCGACGCACCATGCGCGTGGCCCAGGAGCTCTACGAGGGACTGAACCTTCCCGGGCGCGGGCACGTCGGCATGATCACCTACATGCGCACGGACAGCCTCCGCCTCTCCGACGAGGCCCTGACCGCCTGCCGGGATTACCTTGCGAAGAACTTCTCCTCAGACTACCTGCCGGGGAAGCCCAACCACTATGCGGCCCCTGGACGGGCCCAGGACGCCCACGAGGCGATACGCCCTACGGACGTGACCCTGACCCCGGACTCCGTTAAGGATATCCTGACACCGGAGCAGTTTCGTCTCTACGACCTGATCTGGCGCCGGTTCGTCGCCTGCCAGATGACCCCGGCCGTCACGGCGCGGGCCACGGTGCGGGCCGAGGCCGGGCGGGCTGGCCTGCATCAGGACGGCGAAAGCCTGGTGTTCGACGGCTGGAGCGCCCTCTGGCCCTTAGATTTGAAGGGAGAACAGATCGCCCCGGCCAACGAGGGCGAAGGGCTCACCCCCTCCTCAATGGAGAAGGAGCAGCGGTTCACCCGTCCCCCGGCACGGTACTCCGAGGCCACCCTCATCAAGACGCTGGAGGAGAACGGCGTGGGCCGTCCCTCCACCTACGCCACCATCGCCGGCACGCTGGACGTGCGCGGCTACGTGGAGAAAAACGAGGAGAAGCGCTTCTGCCCCACCTCGCTGGGCATGACGGTGGACGAGTTCCTGATGAAGTACTTTAATAGAAAGGACCTCTCCTCCATTGTGGACGCGGGCTTCACCGCTCAGATGGAGAAGGAGCTGGACGAGGTGGAGGAAGCCCAGCGCCGCTGGCTGGACGTGGTACGCGAGTTCTGGGGGGAGTTCTCTCACACTGTCGAGGAGGCCCAGGGGGCGGAGCGGGTGCCCCTGCCGGAGCCGGAGCTCATCGGCGAGAACTGTCCGGACTGCGGCAAGCCGCTGGTGAAGAAGCGGGGCCGGTTCGGCGAGTTCATCGCGTGCAGCGGCTACCCCGACTGCCGGTACACCCGGGCGATCCTTGCCACCGTCGGCGTAAAGTGCCCCAAGTGCGGCGAGACGCACGGCGGCGAGGTCGTCAGGCGCAAGAGCAAGAAGGGCCGCACGTTCTACAGCTGTTCGCGATACCCCGACTGCGATTACATCTCCTGGAACCAGCCCACGGGCGAGCGCTGCCCCGAGTGCGGAGGGGAACTCTTTCGGCGAGGCCGGACCCGGTTCTGCGCCCAGTGCGGCTACAAGGCCCAGGACGAGGCCTCTGACGATTAACAGCTAAAAAATAGCTAAAAAAATCAGCCCCTCTGCTCCGCATGGGAGCCAGGGGGCTGATCCATAAGGACATTCAGGATCAGAACTCGCGGCGCTCCTTGATGCGCGCGGCCTTGCCGCTGAGCTTGCGCAGATAGTAGAGCTTCGCCCGGCGAACCTTTCCCCTCCGCTGGACCTCGATCTTCTCGATTGAGGGGCAGTGCAGCGGGAAAATCCTCTCGACGCCCACGCCGTTGGAGATCTTCCGCACGGTGAAGGTCTCGTCCAGCCCGCCGTGCTGGCGCGCAATGACGATCCCCTCAAAGATCTGGATCCTCTCACGGGTGCCTTCCTTGATCTTCACATGAACGCGAAGAGTGTCGCCGGGACGAAATTCCGGCGCAGGCTCCGCCTTAAGGTACTTCTTCTGAACAAGGTCCACTACGTTCACTTTGCTTCCTCCTAAAACTAAATTTAAATCAACGCTTCCCCAGAAAACGATCCAGGGCGATCGCCGCCCTGACATCCAGGGGCAAATCCTCCGGTCCCCGCACCAGCGAGGTAAGAACGACCTCGCCTCCGCCGGGCTGTTTTTCCTGCTCCGATCCCTCTGAGAGATGGAACAGAACGGGGCCTTTCCACTCCAGGCAGCGGCGCTTGACCTCCAGTCCGTGGAGGGCTCCCTCCTCCGGACTGGACAGCACCTCGACGATCAAAGGTGTCCTGTCCGCCTCGTGACGCCGGATCCACTCCAAACCCCGGGCCCAGCCTCCAAAAATCCGCGGGAGGCAAAGCTCCTTTCCCGGCGAGGCCGACTCCAGCGTGGCGGCCTCATCGCTGAGGATTCGCCGCCGTTCAGGGTCCCCCGCCATCAGGAAGGGACGCCCCAGTCCGTAGACACGGCACAGAGCGGAAATAGCAGCTAAGGGCACCTGCTCTTTTCCAACGCTCACCGCCAGATAAGCCCCTCCGGAGAGGTAATCCCCGATCGCGGCACGGGCAAGAAGGTCCGGGCGGCGTTTCAGCGTCCGCTCCACCGCCTGGGCGCGGCGCCAGGCCAACACCTCGGCTTCGTCCCCGCTCAACAGCACCGGGGGAACTTCCATTCCCTCCCAGGATGCGGGCCGCGTGTAGTGCGGATGGTCCAGCATCCCCCGATAGAAGGAGTCCTCCGCCACCGCTTCCCCCCGGCCAACGACGCCGGGCACCAGACGGGACATCGCGTCCACAACCGTCATGGCAGGGATCTCCCCGCCCGTGAGTACGCAGTCCCCAATGCTTATTTCAAGGTCCACTTCGCGTTCCACAAAGCGCTCGTCCATCCCCTCGTAATGCCCGCAGAGAATAATGACGTGTTCCTGCTGTGCCAGGGTCTCAACGATCTCCTGTGTCAGGAGCGGCCCCTGGGGCGAGGGGTAAATCACAAACGATCGTTTCCCCACGCTCCGGCTCCGCGCCTCGCTGAGTGCATCCTGAAGCTGAGGAGCTGCCAGGACCATCCCCCCCGAACCAAAGGCGTAATCGTCGATCTGACGGTAGCCCCCCCGACCGAAGTCCCGCAGGTTCACGAGATCCACCTGAACGAGGCCGTTCTTCACGGCGCGTCCCAGGATACTCGTGGAGAGGAAGTCCCCAAAGAACTCCGGAAAGGCGGTAACGATGGTGACATACACTACGCGCCGCCTCCATCCCAGAGCCCCTCGATGAGGGAGACCTGTATCCTGCCCTCCTCCGGGTCAATGACGCGAACGAACTCCTCCACAGCCGGGATGTAGTGCAGCTTCCCTTCCGGGTCCCGAACTTCATAGAGTTCATTGGCCCCTGCCGAGAGAAGATCGGTCACCACTCCCAGCGGGCGTCCCTCCGTGTCCTCGACCCTCAGGCCGATCAGGTCATCCACCCAAAAGTGATCCGGCGGAAGGGGTACGCGATCCTCCGGTTCAACGAGGATATCCGACCCCACGCAGGCCTCCGCCTCATCCCGATTTTCAAGCTCCGTCTTCAGCGTCAGGGTGTCTCCCCCGGCGTTGAACCGAACATCCTTCACTCTAAGACTGCGCAGAAAACGTCCCTCTTTGTAGAGCGGGATGGACTCCATCGCGCGAAAACGTTCCGGGCAGTCCGTCAGTGGAACAACGTTGATCTCCCCGTGAAGGCCGTGCGCCGACGAGACGCGCCCGATCAAAATCCGACGAATCTTTTCACTCCTCGACGATATCGACATCCACCCGCTCTCCGGCCTTGACAGCTGCCGCCTTGGCCAAGAGCCGAATAGCGTTGATCGTGGCACCCCGCTTCCCGATGATCCGGCCCACATCCTCATGGGCAACGCGAATCATGACCTTTGTCCCGCCATCTTCCTCACTGCTCTCCACGCTGACAGCATCGGGCTGTGTAACGAGATGTTTGACGACGAACTCTACAAGCTCTTTGTAATTGACCATTGTGGCACCTCCTGTTTTTTTCGCGGTCTACGATGTAAGTTTTGTAGGATAAAAAAATTGTTCAAAAAAACCTTAATATCTGGCGGCGTGAAGCTACTGCGCTTTTTTGCTCTCGAACTTCTCCCAGATACCCTGCTTCTTCAACAGCCCGCGGGCCGTATCCGAGGGCAGGGCACCCACGCTCAGCCAATACAGCGCCCGATCCTCGTTGATGGTCACCGCCGCCGGGTCCGTCATGGGATTATAGGTCCCAATCAGCTCAATGAACTTTCCGTCCCGGGGCGAATGAGAGTCCGCAACCACCAATCTGTAAAAAGGGGCTTTCTTTTTACCCTGACGCGACAAACGAATCTTTACTGCCATTACTCTTGAACACCTCCTGAAAAGAATGAGGGAACGCAACTTCCCTAAAAAACGCAAGACCTTTCGGCCAGACGAGCCAGCTTATACCCACAGGGCACGGCGCTGGCCCGGCCGGCTGGGTTTCCGTGAAGCGTGGAACGCTTTCCGGAGCCCCGCACCGGCGGAGCCGGGCTTAAAAGAACCGCCGCGACCTTCCAAAGAAAGACCGCAGCCCTCCTTTAATGCCTTTCTCGCCGGAGGAAAACGTCTTGAAAAGTTTTTTCATCTGTTCATACTGGGCCAGAAGCTGATTTACCATCTGGACGGACGTGCCCGATCCCAGGGCGATCCGCCGCCTCCTGGCCCCCTTGATGATCCGCGGATTGCGCCGCTCCTCAGGGGTCATGGACTGGATGATCGCCTTGTTGTGGCGGATGATGGAGTCGTCCATCTGGTCCATGTCGATCCCCTTGAGCCGGCTGAATCCCGGCACCATTTCCATAACCTTGCCCAGCGGGCCCATCTTCTCGATTTGCTGGAACTGGAGCAGCAGTGTTTCCAACGTGAACTGTTTGCCGCCGCCCCTGATAAGGGTCTCCGCGATTTTTGCGTTGTCCTGGGCACCGGCAGCCTGGACCTTCTCGACGAGGCCCTGGATGTCTCCCATGCCCATGATGCGCCCCGCCATGCGCCGGGCGTCGAAGACCTCAAGGGCATCCGTCGCCTCGCCCACACCGGCAAACTTGATGGGCACGCCGGTGACGGCCCGAATGGCCAGAGCACTGCCTCCGCGGGCATCACCGTCTAATTTCGTCAGCACCAGGCCCGTCAGGGTCAGCAGTTCGTGGAAGGATTTGGCGACGTTCACCGCCTCCTGACCCATCATAGCGTCGGCCACCAGCAGTTTCTCGTGAGGGGGCAGAACTGACGCAATGGAGGCAAGCTCCTTCATCAGTTCCTCGTCCACGTGCAGACGCCCCGCCGTGTCCAGCAGGATGACGTCGCACAGGTGTTCCGCGGCATAACGCTCCGCTCCCTGCACCACCTTCAGGACGTCCGTCTCTCCGCCCTCCGGCCCGTAGAAAGCCACCCTGGCCCCCTCTGCCAGGACGCGGAGCTGTTCCACAGCCGCGGGGCGGCGCAGGTCGCAGGCCACAACGAGCGGCTTGTGCGACTCCTTCAAGCGGCGGGCCAGCTTCACCGTGGTGGTGGTCTTTCCGCTTCCCTGAAGGCCCGCCATCAAAATGACCGTGGGAGGCTTGGGTGCGATGATCAGGGGCGCGGGGTCCCCCATCAGGGAGACCAGCTCCTCATAGACCACCGTTGAGATGTGCTGCGCGGCGCTGATGGACTCCAGAACTTCCAGCTGAACGGCACGTTCACGGATCCGGGCAACCAGGTCGCGGACGACCTTAAAGTCGACGTCCGCCTCCAGGAGGGACTTGCGCAGTTCCCGAAGCGCAAGGTCAACGTCCGCCTCCGAGAGCTTTCCCTTGCCTCTCAGACGCGCAAACGCCGCCTCTAATTTATCCTTAAGCGCCTCGAACATCTGCCGTCACCCCCTTGTCTGTATGTTCCCCATCAGGACCGCCCTTCACGGCGAAGGGCCTCGTTCTCCTCCTCCAGCTTTCGGATCTGCTCCTCCAGCCGGCGTGTCGTCTCCGCGAAGTGAAGTTCCTTCTCTATGTCCTCCAGCCGCTTCATTATCCGCCGCTCCAGTATGTGGACGGCCTGACGGCTGATCCCCAGAGAACGGGCCACCTCTGCCGGAGCCATGTCCGAGAAGCACAGCATCTCGTAGACGTCCCTCTGATAATCCGTCAGGAGGGGGGAGTAAAAATCATAGAGCAGGTTCATATAGACCCTTCGCTCCAGCCGTTCCTTATCCTTATCATCTAAAACATCATTCAAAGCGTCCACACCCTATGCACTCCTGTGGGAGATTATAAGGACGCTCTTCCTTTTTGCCAAATTTTTTTGTTTTACAGTTCCCCTGCCCCCCCCCCCCCAAAAAAAACTGCGGCTGAACACCAATGAAGCATTGATTATAATATAATGGTAAGAGAACGAACAGACACAACAGGAGGTGCGTAAGAATGAGCAAGCTGCGCGAGGATGCGTTGAAGATCGTGAAGCAGGCTATCGACGCCGTGCTGCCCGAGGCGGCCGTCAAGGAAGCGCTGGCACGCGAGGATTTCACCGCGCGCCGGAGGAAGGGCGGCCGGGTCATCGTGGCCGCCATAGGCAAGGCCGCCTGGCGCATGGCCAGGGCCGCGGCAGATAGTCTGGGTTCGTCGATCACCGGGGCCGTGGTCACGAAGTATGAGCACTCGATGGGGGACATCCCCGGTCTGGAGATCTTCGAGGCGGGACACCCTGTCCCGGATGAGAACACGATAAGAGGAACGGAGGCCCTGCTGCGCCATGTAAAGGGCCTGGGGCCGGAGGATACGGTGCTGTTCCTCGTCTCCGGCGGAGGGTCCGCCCTGTTCGAGCTCCCGGCGGAGGGCGTGTCGCTCAGGGACATGGCAAACGTCACGAGCCAGCTCCTGGCCTGCGGGGCCGACATCGTGGAGATCAACACCATCCGCAAGCACCTTTCGTCGGTGAAGGGCGGACGTTTTGCCCAGCTTTGTGCGCCGGCCCACGTCTTCATGACCGTGCTGTCGGACGTGCTGGGGGACCGGCTGGACAGCATCGCCTCCGGCCCTGTCTGGCCTGATTCTTCCACCTCGGAGGAGGCCCTGGCCATCGTCAAAAAGTACGGGCTCACCCTCCCGCCCCATCTGCTGGAGGTCCTGAAGCACGAGACGCCCAAGGCGCTGGATAATGTGACGGCCGTGGTGACGGGCAGCGTGACGGCCCTCTGTGCAGCCGCGTCAAAGGCCGCGGAAGAGCTGGGCTACTCCCCGCTCCTGCTGACCACCACCCTTGCCTGCGAGGCTCGGGACGCCGGTTCGTTCCTCGCCTCCATCGCTCACGAGGTATGCGCTTCCGGCCGGCCCCTCAAGGCCCCCTGCGCTGTCATCGCGGGCGGCGAGACCGTGGTGCACCTCACGGGCAGGGGGAAGGGCG
>JAEEGY010000095.1 GCA_016280565.1 Fretibacterium sp. | reverse complement strand
GTTTTTTATCGGAGAGCGCAGCCTTTGCAAGAGCGGTGGGGGAGAAGTCTGTTTCTGTGGGGCGCACGTTTTTTTTCAGAGCTGCTTCAATGCGGCAGGCTGTTGCTGAAGAACACCAACCCCGCCGTGCTGACGCCCGCGCGATAATTGCCAGCCCCACGGCAACGGCGAGACCGTGAAGGATTGCGTAGCCGCTGCACAGCTCGATGGCGTGTCCAACGGTGTGACCAAGGTTCAGGAGTTTTCGTTCACACTGTTCCCTCTCGTCACGCTCGACCACACCGGCCTTGTACCCGACGCATTGGCCAATGATCTCCTCAATATGCTTCCTTGCCGTCCCTTCCTCGAAGTACTGGAATAGTCCCTCGCCGGCCAACACGCCGGTCTTCAAGGCCTCGGCGAGCCCGCACTGATACTCCCGCTCGGGCAGGGTGTTCAGACAGTCCGTATCGCACAGCACCAACGACGGCTGGTGAAACAGACCCGCCAGGTTCTTGCCGGCCTTCAAATCGACGGCGGTCTTGCCCCCGACGGAGGAGTCTACTGCCGCCAACAATGTTGTCGGGAGCTGGACGAACCGCACGCCGCGCATATAACACCCCGCTGCGAACCCTGCTATGTCCCCAACGACCCCACCGCCCAGGGCCACGAGAGCGTCTGCACGGGTCAGCCCCACAGAGGCCTGAAACTCCAGGATATCGGAGAGCGTTGAAAGGTTTTTTGAGCCTTCTCCGGCCGGGAAGGTGAAGGTGCTGGTTTTAAAACCGGCATCAGAGAGGCTTCTTACGCACTCCTCAAGGTAGAGCCCCGCGACATTATTATCCGTCACCACACCGACGGAGCATGGGCCCAGCACTGCAGATATCTCCTCTCCGCATTGCGAGAGAATCCCCTTACCTATCTTGACGTCATATCCCTTTCCGGCATTCACAGGCAAGGTTTGGCCGCCGCCGGCACTAGCGCCTCCTACGCGTCGCATCAGTTTCCTCCTACCAGGGCTTTTTTTTCCCGGCCGTCCTTCAGCAGGGCCTGGAGCCGGGGAGCATCCTTTGCCTTGAGCGCGTCCAGATACTCCGTCATGTGGGCGATGAGGATTTCAAGCTGCTCCGTCAGGAAGTCTCCGTTGGCCAGAAAGAGCTCCGTCCACATCTTCTCGTCCAGACGGGCCACGCGCGTCATGTCCCGGAAGCTTCCCGCGGAGAAACCGCGCCGCCGAGTCGCGTCAGGGGACTTCACATAGGAGCTGGAAACGACATGAGCCAACTGCGACGTGTAGGCGATGATGCGGTCGTGCTCCTCCGGCTGGGTGAAGGTGAGGGAGGCAAAGCCGACATCCGTAAAGAAAGCCTTGAGCTTCTCCAGAAGCTGGATATCCGTGCCGGGCTCCGGCGTGAGGATCATGGAGGTCCCCACAAAGAGGTCAGGTAGGGAATTCACAAACCCGCTGCGCTCCGTGCCGGCCATGGGGTGTCCGCCAATGTAAGTAAAACCGTGCTTGTGAGCCAGGGGCATCAGCACGCTGCAGATGGCCCGCTTCACGCCGCAGAGGTCCACAACCGTAGTCTTGGGGGATATTTTCTCCGCGTGGGATTGAACCCATTCAATCGTTGCGTGGGGGGCAACCGCCAGCAGGAGCAGATCACAGTTGGAAAGGTTTTCATCCGTCAGAGGCGCGTCGATAGCACCACAGAGGCGCGCCAGCGTCATGGTCTCACTGTCCGTATCCGTCCCCCAGACGGTGTGCTGCGTACGCGTTTTGACGCTCTTGGCCATGGAGCCGCCGATGAGCCCCAGACCTACGATTCCGATATTCATGCCGGCGCTCATGATACCTTCTCCATTTTTTCAAGGTCCTGCATGGTCTTATGGACAGCGAAGAGCTTCCTGGCCAGGGTGTCAAATACCTCAGGGCGCAGGGACTGGCTGCCGTCGCACAGGGCATGCTGGGGGTCATTGTGGACCTCGATGATGAGCCCGTCGGCTCCGGCTGCCACCGCCGCGACGGCCATGGGGGGGACAAGGGCGGCCTTGCCCGTCGCGTGGCTGGGGTCCACGATGATGGGAAGGTGGCTCAGCTGGCGCAGGACCGGCACGGCGGAGAGGTCCAGTGTGTTGCGCGTCGCGGTCTCGAAGGTGCGGATGCCACGCTCGCAGAGGATGACCTTTTCGTTGCCCTCGCTCATGACATACTCCGCGCTCATCAGCAGCTCCTCAAGGGTTGCGGCCATGCCTCGCTTGAGGAGGATGGGCTTGTCCTGGCGGCCCAGCTCCTTGAGCAGGTTGAAGTTCTGCATGTTGCGTGCGCCCACCTGGATGATATCAACATCGTCAAAGTATTCCAGCTGGTGGACCTCCATCAGCTCCGTGACGATGGGCAGGCCGGTGGCTTTCTTGGCCAGGCTCAGGAGCCTCAGCCCCTCGATGCCTTTCCCCTGAAAGGAGTAGGGGGAGGTGCGCGGCTTGAAAGCGCCCCCACGCAGCATCGTGGCACCGCTCTTCTTCACGGCCTCCGCCACGGTGAGAATCTGCTCCTCCGTTTCCACAGAGCAGGGGCCTGCCATGATGGTGAGCGTGCCGCCGCCAATCTGCACACCACTTCCCACCTGGATGATGGTGTCCGCCGGGTTGAACTTGCGGTTGGCCTTCTTGTAGGGTTCCTGAACACGCTTGACGCTCTGGACGATGTCAAGCGCCGCAATGAGGTCGATATCCATCGAGGCGGTGTCGCCGACGAGCCCCAGCACGATATGGGACTCGCCTGTGCTGGTGTGGACCTGAAGCCCCTTTTCGTGAAGCCACCCGATGAGCCCGTCAAGCTGGCCAGGATCTGGATTTTCCTTCAGAACAATGATCATTT
>JAEEGY010000094.1 GCA_016280565.1 Fretibacterium sp. | reverse complement strand
GGCCTGGGCGCGGCCAGTCTGGCAATGTTTACCTTTGCGGCCGACCAACTCGGCTCACGCAAGCCGACAGGCTTGCGGCGTCGAGTTGGTCGGCCGTGTCGGAGCGAGGCGTAATCGCCTCGCGGAGGCCCCAGCGCTGATAGCGTCAAGGAAGAAGCAGAAATAAGAGAAGCACAAACATCTAAGCCCCCCGCAAGGGGGGCTTATTCGTCAGATTTAACGCGGGATCCCTTTTGCCGGGCTCCCGCTTCGTTCACTCCGTTACGCCCTGGCTAACTGAACTCCCTGCGCCTCAAGGTCCTTCAAATTTTTGTGGTGTTCCGCCTCGTCCACCCAGCCCAGGGCGTCCGTCAGGAGCGTCACCCGCCGGCCCGCCCCCAGCAGGGCCAGCACGCTCTCCCTAACACAGAACTCGCTGGCGATGCCGCAGGCCACAACGTCGTTCCCCGCATCCTGAGCCACAGTGCGGCCTGCGGCGTTCTTGGCCTCAAAGGCGGAGTACTCCTCCCGGCCGTCGTCCGTGCCCTTGTGATAGACCGTGGCGTCGCCGGGGCGCTGCTCCGGGCGGAGCACATCCCGGGAGAACATCTCGTGAAGGGCCGCGCCGTGGGTCCCCGCCACGCAGTGTACCGGCCATGTGCCACCGTTCTCCATGAAACTGCAGTGCCTGGGGCTGTGCCAGTCCGCCGAGTACAACACTTTCATATCAGGGTGAGCGTTGATGTAGGCAACGATCTTTTTCACCGCGGCCTCCGCGCCTCCGCAGGCCAACGTGCCGTCGATGAAGTCATACTGGCAGTCCACAACCAAAAGTGATTTTGACATGATGTTTTCCTCCTGAAAATCTTTTTTTTATTTTCTCGGCCGCTCCCGGGCGCGCCGGCGCTGCCTAAAGTCTCTGGGGGCCGGGCCCTTCTCTCTTGTTATCGGTTCGCCTTTGGTCTCGGCGATGAGGTCGCGCAGCGCGGCAGCCCGCTCGAAGTCCAGCTTCTCCACGGCCTCCCACATGGCCTGCTCCATCTCCCGGATGGTCATGGACTGGGCGGCGGTCCTTCGCGGCGCCTCCGCCTTGCCCGTGCCGGAGACGCTGTAGGCGGCGGCCAGCTCCGGCGGCAGGAGGTTCGTGATCTCCTTTTCCACGCTGCGGGGCACGATGCCGTGGGCCTCGTTGAAGGCCATCTGCTTCTCCCGGCGTCGGCGGGTCTCCTCCACAGCCTGGCGGATGCTCTCCGTCTCCGTGTCCGCGTAGAGGATGACCTGGCTTTCCACGTTGCGCGCGGCCCGGCCCATGATCTGGATGAGGGAGCGGTAGGACCGCAGATACCCTTCCCGGTCCGCATCCAGGATGGCCACCAGCGTCACCTCCGGCAGGTCCATCCCCTCACGCAGCAGGTTGATCCCCACCAACACCTGCACCGCCCCGGTCCGCAGATCGTGGATGAGCTCCGCCCGCTCAAAGGTGTTCAGCTCCGAATGGATGTAGCGGACCTTGAACTTCAGCTCGCTCAGATAGTCCGCCAGGTCCTCGGAGGACCGCTTGGTCAGCGTCAGCACCAGAGCCCGCTGCCCCCGCTCGCTGACGGTGCGCAGCCGCTCCACCAGATCGTCCACCTGCCCCCGGGCGGGAAGGACCTCCACCAGCGGGTCGGGAATGCCCGTCGGACGGATCATCTGCTCCACCACCTGAGTGGAGACCTCCTTCTCATAGTCCCCCGGCGTGGCGGAGACGAACACCGCCGTGTGCATGTGCCCCTCAAACTCCTCCCAGTGCAGGGGCCGGTTGTCCAGGCAGGAGGGCAGGCGAAACCCATTCTCAACTAAGACCGTCTTGCGGGCGCGATCGCCGTTGAACATCCCCCGCACCTGGGGAAGCGTGATGTGAGACTCGTCGACGAACAGCAGGTAGTCATCCGGGAAGAAGTCGATGAACGTGCCGGGGGGCTCGCCGTGCTGCCGCCCGTCCAGATAGACGGAGTAGTTCTCAATGCCGGAACAGTAGCCCACCTCGGTGAGCATCTCCAGGTCGTAGCGCGTCCGCATCTCGATCCGCTGAGCCTCCAGGAGCTTTCCCTCCGCCGTGAAGCGCTCCTTCACCCGGGACAGCTCCTCCTCAATGAGGGGCACGGCGCGGGCGATGGCGTCCGTCTGGGTGACGTAGTGCTGCGCGGGGAACACCGACGCCTCCGGCGTATGTTCCACCAGGTGCCCGGTCAGAGGGTCGATGATGTCAATGCGCTCAATTTCATCGTCAAAGAACGTCACGCGGATGCAGTTTTCGTCGTAGGCGGGAAGGATCTCGATGGTGTCGCCCCGGACGCGAAACTTTCCCGGCTCCGGCGAGGAGTCGTTGCGCTCGTAGTAGTTCTCCATCAGGCGCTCCAAAAAGTCGCGGTGTTCGATCTGCTCGCCCTCCCGGAACGAGAAGATGGCGTTTTCGTAGTTCACCTTCTCCCCCAGGCCGTAGATGCAGGACACGCTCGCCACCACCACCACGTCCCGCCGCTCGATGAGGGCCTTCGTCGCGGCCAGGCGCAACCGCTCGATGCGGTCGTTGACGGAGGCGTCCTTCTCGATGTAGGTGTCGCTGGAAGGAATGTACGCCTCCGGCTGGTAGTAGTCGTAGTAACTGACAAAGTAGTGGACGGCATTCTCCGGGAAGAACGTCTTGAACTCGCTGTAGAGCTGCGCGGCGAGGGTCTTGTTGTGGGCCAGCACCAGAGCCGGACGATTCATCTCCGCGATAACGTTGGCCATGGTGAAAGTTTTTCCGCTACCCGTGACGCCCATGAGCGTCTGGCGGCGGCTGCCCTCCTTCAGCCCGCGTATCAGGGCCTCAATGGCCTCTGGCTGGTCCCCCGCTGCGGGCCACTCCGAGTGGAGAACAAAGTTCTTCTGAATCATGCCGCACCTCCCGGGGATCGTTCAAAAATGCGGGGCAAAAGGCCCCGCATTAAAGGCTAAACGGTCGTTATGTTACCTCTTTACCGTATCTCGCTGACCGTGATGTTCTGGATAGCGTTGTTGTTGAGCTGAACAGTCACGCCCGCCTTACCGCCCTCGTTGTACTGCATCTGCTTCTGGGAAATGCTGGATGGATAGCCCATGAGCTGGAGGAGCGCCGTCTGGGACATTCCTACCTTGAGGCCGTTCTTCAGCTCGCGCTGGTTGTTCGTCAGACGGAGACGAGAGACATCTTCACCCCGCAAGGTCGCGGTCAGGCCGTTCCAATCCATCGTGGTGTTCGTAGATTTGGAGGGCTGGCCCAGCTTATCGGTCAGCTCCGACCTGTTCTTGCCAAAGGTCCCGAGGAGCGCTTTCGTGTACCCCGCGGGCAGCTCCCCGCCCAGCAGCTGCAGAAGGTCCCCGCGGACCCAGCCTTCCTTGTTCTGGCCCTGGGTGCGGATCCGATACCACGAATAGCCCTGTCCCGACCACGACTCTAAGATATCAAAGCGCGTGTTCTGGCCCAGCGTGGCGACCTTCTTCGACGACGTGTTGTGCTCCGACCGCATATTCACGTTAGTGCGTGTGATGACGCCCCGCTTGGGCGACCGTTCCGGCTTGAAAGCGGGAAGCGCATCTGGCGCCGCAGGAGCCTGTGGCTTAACGGGCTGAACGAGGACGTCGTCCTTCTTCTCCTCCACCACAGTGGGATTGCTGATGGGCCGCACCGCAGGCGGGAGCTCCCCTTCAGGAAGTTTCCTGAGCCCAAGGAGGAACCACAGCGCCCCTCCCACAGCGACAATGAGGAGCAGGATACTGAGGAGGCGGCGGCCGATGGAGCGGCGGCGATACTTGCCGCGGCGGTTGTGCGCATATTGCGAGAATTTTTGATAGGACATATCAGGATCGATCTCAATGGGACGCTTGGGGAGTTCCATGTCATCCCGTTCAGGGCGGACAAAGACCTTATGCGCCGAGGAGGACTTCACCGGCGCGGCAACAGGCTCTTCCTCCTCAATCTCCTGAAAGGGAGAGGCGGGCTCAACGATACGCAAAGGCTGGACGCTGGGGGTGGACTGAGTCTCAGAGGGCAGGCCCGCGTCACGGTCGATCTGAAATTCCTCTGAGTTCAAATGAGAGAACGTTTCCTCCAGAGGCTCCCGGGGCTCCGTCAGCGGGGAAGCGGCCGCAGTCTCCAGAGGCGTCTCAGCGGCAGCCTCTGATGCGGGCACGGAGGCGTGGGCAGGGACCTGAAGGCTCTCTCCGCACTCCGGGCAGAACCGGTGTTCGATCGCGACGGTCGCGCCACAGTAGGGGCAGGTCTTGGATGTCCGGCGCCGCACCTTTGGTGCGCTTTCCTGGGCGGAGGGAAGCGGCTGGCTGCTCACTGCGCGCTTGGAGCCCCCTCGGGCCATGCGCCGCTCGTACATCTCCTCGTAGCCTTCTTCATCCTCCTCGCTGTCCAAAGTCTCCGGGTCCTCACCGAAGTCGTCATAGTAATAATCGACGCGATCCTTCTGCGGGCGAAGGAAGATGCAAAGCAGCGCTCCAACGCAGTAAAGACCGCCATATATCCAGATATCTTTAGGGGCAAAGGCACAGAGGACCGTGGCCAGTCCAAGGAAGAGCGCGCCCCAGCGGCTTCCGCCGAAGGCGACGATGCCGCCGATCAGCGCGGCTATCGCGGAGATGATGGGCAGGCTCGCCAGCCAGATGGCCGGGAACCCCACGGGCCCCGCCCCAATGGACAGGGAGCCAAAGAGCATGAACACTCCGTGAATAATGGACGTGATGGACGCGCCCAGGGATAACGCCAATATGATCCAACGCATCTTCATTCCTCCAGCGTAAAGTTCGCTTCTACCTCTTGTATTATACCCTTTTTTTCTTCAGATACCGATGCGGCACGAAAGATTCTGTCCCTCAGTCCGAGGCCGACCCCCGTCTCCGGCGGCCACTCGGCGACGATGCCTCTCCACGAGCCCTCCAGCGTCCGAAAAGCCGTGAAGAGTCCCCGCGCGTAGTTTTCAACAGACGCAAAGCGCAGGACGTGCCCGAAACGCGCCGGAGGCTCGCTCAGGCCCATGAAAGCCCACTTGCCGGGGGATTGGCCATCCTCCAGCACCAGGGGCTCACCGGGACGCCATACCCTCACCGGGATGGCCGGGGCGTAGTGGCGGTAGCGCGTGCCGGGGGACCGCCGTTTGCTCTGTCCGTCCGGAACACCCAGGGGAACACCCAGAAACTCCTCCAAAACCTCCCGGGACATTCCCCCCGGACGTAACAGGAGGGGTTTTCCCCCCCCGCTCACGTCGATG
>JAEEGY010000013.1 GCA_016280565.1 Fretibacterium sp. | reverse complement strand
GGTGAGGTTGGCCCCGGTCACGTTGTTGACCACGGCCGACAGCGCGCTGCCAAAGCTGTAGTAGTTTCCCGTGGCGTTGGCGGTGGCCATGAGGTAGGAGCCGGAGAACTCCGGCGCGGCCAGGGCAGCCCCGGCAAGGGACAGGGACAGCGCGAAAACTGCAAGAATGGACAGGTAGCGTTTCATAAGGCATCCTCCTTTAATATAAAAAAACGTAAGCATTGCTCTTAAATTATTGACATCAGCTGTGGATTTGTCAAGGTCGGCTGTGTCGGTCGCCCGCTGCCCTTTCCATGGCCAGGAGCTTCACTTTCCTGTCAATGCCTCCGCCATAGCCTATGAGACTTCCATTTGACCCTATGACGCGATGACAGGGAACGATGATGGGGATCGGGTTCCGGCCCACCGCGCCGCCCACCGCCTGGGCGGACATGTGGGAAATCCCCCTCTGCGTGGCGATCCTGCGGGCAAGCTCTCCGTAGGCTGTCGTTTCCCCATAGGGGATCTGAAGCAGCAGGTTCCAGACCGCGAGCTGAAAGTCCGTGCCGGCCATGCGGAGCGGCGGCGTAAAACCCGGCTCCATGCCGGAAAAATATGTGTCCAGCCATTCCTCGGTCCGCTCAAAGACCGGCAGGCTTTTCTCCACGCGCTCCCGGGACAGAGGAAGGGCAGGGTCTCCCCGATCTTCAAACCAAAGGCCCGTCAGCGCTTCGCCGTCGCTGACGAGCAGAATGGGCCCCAGGGGAGAAGGATAAGAGTGAGTGTATTCCATGCCCGGCATGATGAGGTCCTTTATCCGGCCCGGACCGCTAAGGGCCCGGGCCTTTGGTTTTTAATCAAACACCAGCGATATCTTGCGTATGGACGGGTCGCGGCTGTCCACGAAGTCAAAGGCCTTTTGCGCCTCCAGGAACGGGAACGTGTGCGACACCGTGCCACGCAGCTCCACCTTGCCCTCGTTGACCAGCCTGATGACCTCGCCGAACTTGCGGTTCTGAAGGCGGCTGCCCCGGATGTCCAGTTCCTTGGACGTGATGACGAACTGGTTGATCTCGTCCGGTGCGATGCTGAAGCCCATGGTCATCACGCGGGTGGCGTTCCCCGCCGCCTGACACGCGGAGAGCAGACTGCCCTTCACGCAGGCCGCGTCGATGGTCACGGTGGGGCCGTAGCCGCTGGTCAGCTCCTTCGCGCGGGCCACGAGGTCCTCGTTCTTGGGGTTGATGACCGCCGTCGCACCGTTCTTCAGGGCATCGTCCAGCCTGGCCTGGTCGATGTCCGCCATGATGATGCTGTGGGGCTTAAAGAGCTTCACGATGCGAAGCAGGCTGCTGCCCAGAGCACCTGCACCGATAATGAGCACGTCGTCCTCCGCCTCAAGCTGCGCCCGGCTGCAGCACTGGACCGCGATGGTGGTGGGCTCGATCATCACCGCATCCTTGTACTCCAAAAAGTCCGGCAGAGGGTAGCAGTCCTTCTCCGGCACGGCCATGTACTCCCGGTAGCCGCCGTCGATGTGGACGCCGCGGACGGCCAGGTGCTGGCAGACGTTGGGCCGGCCCTTGCGGCAGGCGTAACACTTCCCGCAGGCCGTCACCTGGTCGATGATGACGCGGTCGCCCGCCTTGCGCGTCGTGACGCCGGGGCCCGTCTCGACGATCTCGCCGACGATCTCGTGTCCGATGACGCGCGGATAGGTGGCGGCGGCGTTCGTGCCGTGATAGATCCCCACGTCGGAGCCGCAGATGCCGGACGCCCGGATCTTCACCAGGACGTTGTTCTCCGCGTCAATGACGGGCTTCTCCATGTCGATGACGCGCAGTTCGTTGGGTTTTACGATTTGAATGGCTTTCATGAAATAAAACTCCTTTACATCCCATACAACAGCCGCACCAGCCAGGTCGTCACCGGCGGGCAGTAGGTCACCAGCATCAGGACGGCGAGGTTGCAGATGAGGAACGGCATGACCGCCCTCGTCGCCCGAGCGATGGATATCTTCGCGATGGAGGACGTGATGAACAGGCACACGCCCACCGGCGGGGTCGTCAGGCCAATGACCAGGTTCAGCACACACATCACGCCAAACTGGATGGGGTCAACGCCGATGGACACCACCACGGGCAGCAGCACCGGGAACAAGATCGTCAGCGCTGCGATGGTCTCCATGAAGCACCCCACGAACAGCAGGAAAATGTTGATGACCAGCAGGATGATGAACTTGTTCTGCGTCATGCTCAGAATGCCGTTGGCGATCATCGTGGGGATCTGCTCCTTCGTCAGCACGTAGGCGAACACGTTGGCAAAGCCCACCAGCACCATGATGCCCGCCGCGCCCACCATGGAGTCGCGGATGACGCGGAGCGTGGAGAGCACCGTCAGCTCCCGATAGATGAAAAACCCCACGAACAGCGCATAGACCACCGCGATGACGGAGGCCTCCGTCGGCGTCACGATACCGGTCAGGATGCCTGCCAGGATGATGAACATCATCAGCAGGGCCCAGAACGCCTCCCGCCCACTACTCATGACCTCCCGCCACGTGGCTTTTTTCTCATTTCGGGGATAGTTCCGTCTTTCGGAGATGACCCAGGCCACGGCCATCATGCCCAGTCCCATCAAAATGCCGGGGATGATGCCCGCCACGAACATCTTGGAGACAGAGATCCCCGTCAGGGTCCCCGCCATGATCATGGGCACGGAGGGCGGAATGATGGGCCCCACGCAGGAGGAGGCAGCCGTCACCGCGACGGAGTAGTCCGGGTCATAGCCATCCTCCACCATCGCGGGGATGAGGATGCCGCCCAGGGACGCGGCGTCGGCGGCGGCCGTGCCGGACACTCCGGCGAAGATCATGGACGCGCCGATGTTCGCCAGGCCCAGCCCGCCGCGGATATGCCCGATGCACTTGTCGCAGAAACGCACGATCTGATAGGTGATGCCGCCGGTGTTCATCAGGTTCCCCGCCAGCATGAAGCCGGGGATGCAGAGCAGGGTGAAGCCATCCAGCCCGGAGAAGAAGCGCTGGGCAAAGTTCACCAGCGGCATATTCTGCAGCAAAAAGTACAGCAATGAGGAGAGCCCTAGGCAGTACGCCACGGGGACGCCCACAAAGAGAAACGTGATGAAGCTGAAGAAAAGTATTGCGACGCTCATTGTATGGCGGCCCCCTTCTCATTTAAGGATGTTTCTGCAATCCCCAGCTCCTGTTCGATCTTCTCAAGCTCGGTCTTCGCCCCGCCCAGCAGCTCCGCCACGTCAACACCCATGAGGATGAAGATGATCTTCATCACGTAGGCAGCGGACTGGAGGATGACGAACAGCAAAACGGAGAAGTTGATCATCTGCATGGGGATCTGCATGGCGGTGGAGACCATGCGGAACTTCAGGAACACGAACTTTGGGATAGAATAGACCGCCAGATAGATATCAAAAACCAGGAGCAGGACGCAGACGGCAAGCTCATAAATCTTTTTGAAGCCGGGGGCGAAATGGGAGCTCAGGACGTCCACACGGGCGTATTCGTCCTTCAGGGCCACGATGCCCGCGCCGAAGGCCACGGAGTAGATGAAGAGGTAGCGCGCGGCTTCCTCGGTCCAGGAGGGCACGGTGGGCAAAAAGGTCCGGCTGAAGACCTGCACCACCACCGCGGCGATGTACCCGATCATGCCGGCGGCGGCCAAAACGGAGAGGACCCAGTGGTAGATTTTCGCAAGAATTTTCATGACCACACCTCAGGGGCAGATTTGACACAGGGGGGCATAGCCCCCCTGCAATTACTACTGAAACGCTGGTATCATAAAGACAATGTTGAACTACTTGACGGCCTTGATCTTCTCGTAGAGCGGCTTCAGGTAGCTGTACTCGCCGTTCATCAGCTTCTGCATCGCACCGTCGGCCAGAGCCGCGAACGCCGCCTGGTCCACGTCCTCGACGAAGGTCATCCCCTTGGCTTTCAGCTCGTCCGCCAGGCTCTTCTCGCCCTCGACGAACAGCTTGCGGTCGTAGCCCTTCATCTCGGCTCCCACCCCGGGGACGATCTTCTTGAGGTCGGCCGGAAGCGCCTTGAAGTCCCGCTCCGGGATAGC
>JAEEGY010000093.1 GCA_016280565.1 Fretibacterium sp. | reverse complement strand
CACCCCCTTCATCGACAAGGACTGGGTCAAGCCCCACAGCGCCGTGGTCTGCGTCTCCAACGAGGCGAACGAGGACATCGTAAAGATGGCCGACGTGCTGGTGGTGGACTACTGGAAGCAGATGGTCACCTTCAAGAACAAAGCCATCGTCCAGGTCTTTGAGCAGGGCGGCATCACAAAGGACGACATTCTGGAGATCAGCGACCTGGTGCTGGGCACCCCGGCCCGCACAAGCGACGACCAGTTTATTTACGCCTGCTCCCTGGGGCTGGGAGCGCTGGACATCACCGTGGCCTATCAGATCTACAAGAACGCCTCGGCCATGGGCCTGGGCACTAAAATCAAGATGTGGGATTCCCCGCTGTGGGAATGAGGCCGGACGCGGACGATCCAAAAGGAGGAAAAAACAATGAAAAAAACCGTTTGCATGCTTCTTGCGGCGCTGCTGCTTCTGTCCCTGGCGGGCTGCGGCTCCTCCGGCGCATCAGCCGCCCCCGACTCCGTCATCGAGCAGATCAAAGCCAAGGGCGAGCTGGTGGTGGGCACGTCCGCCGACTATCCCCCCTATGAGTTCCACACGGAGATCGACGGCAAGGACACCATCGTGGGCTTTGACATCGCCATCGCCCAGGCGGTGGCCGACAGCCTGGGCGTCAAGCTGAACATCGTGGACATGTCCTTTGACAACCTGCTCATGAGCCTGGCCAACGGGGAGTTCGACATGGTCATTGCCGGCATGTCCTCCAACGAGGAGCGGGAGAAGGCCGCGGACTTCTCCGATGTGTACCTGCCCAGCAAGAGCATCATCCTCATCCGCACCGAGGACGAGGAGAAATACAAGGATCTGGAGGATCTGATGGGGGCCAAGGGCGGCGCCCAGACAGGGGCCATCCCCTATGACAACTGCGTGAAGTACTGCGGCGCGGAAAACGCCGTGGGCCTGACCAAGGTGCAGGATCTGGTGATGGAGCTCCAGTCGGGCAAGCTGGACGTGCTGTTCCTGGACTACATGACCGTGCTGACCTACGCCGCGGTAAAGGACGACCTGTCCGCCGTGGATGTGAACATCCCCTCTGAGAACCCCGGCTACCGGATCGCCGTGAAGGACGGCAACACCGAGCTCACCGAGTACCTGAACGGCATCATCGCCCAGCTCAACGCGGAAAACGCCATCGAGCAGTTCATTGTGGAGGCCCAGCAGCTGGCGGGCCTGGAGGAGTAAACGCCATGCCTGAGATGAGCCGCCGGGTCGGCGCCTTCACCGACTCCGTGATCCGGCGCATGACCCGCATCAGTGACGAGACCCCCGGGAGCATCAACCTCTCCCAGGGGTTCCCGGACTTTGACCCGCCGCAGGTGGTGCTGGACGCCATGCGGCAGATGTCCGGCGGCGGGGAACAGCACCAGTACCCCATCACCTTCGGCTCCAAAAAGCTGCGGGACTGCATCGCCGCCAAATACTCCCCCCGGGCGGGCAGACAGATCGACCCGGAGGAGGAAGTGGTGGTCACCTGCGGCGGCACGGAGGCCATGATGGCCGCCATGATGTCCGTGTGCAACCCCGGGGACCGGGTCATCGTGTTCTCCCCGTTTTACGAGAACTACGGCACCGACGCCATACTCAGCGGCGCGGTCCCCGTCTACGTGCCGCTGAAGCCTCCGACCTATGAATTCGACCCCGCCGAGCTGGAGGCCGCGTTCCGGCAGGATGTGAAGGCCATCATCGTCTGCAACCCCTCCAACCCCTGCGGCAAGGTGTTCACCAGGGAGGAGCTGCAGTACATCGAGGACCTGGCGGAGAAGTACGACGCCTTCGTCATCACCGACGAGGTGTACGAGCATATTGTTTTCGACCCCTGGAAGCACGTGATGGCCGCATCTCTGCCCGGGGCCTGGGAGCGGACCATAACCTGCAACTCCCTGTCCAAGACCTTTTCCATCACCGGCTGGCGCATAGGGTTCGTCATCGCGCCGCCGGAGGTGACGGAGTGCATCAAAAAGGTCCACGACTTCCTCACCATCGGCGCGCCTGCGCCGCTGCAGGAGGCGATCTGCGCCGCCTTTACGCTGGGAGAGGACTACTATGACGACCTGAAGGCGTCCTATACCCGGAAGCGGGCGCTGTTCTGCGCCGGACTGGACGCGCTGGGCCTGCCCCACTCCGTGCCTCAGGGCTCCTATTTCGTCATGGCGGACATAGGCCCCTTCCTGGAAAAGGAGAAGTTCGCCGGATGGACGGATCTGCAGTTCTGCGAGTGGATGATCCGTGAAGTGGGCGTGGCGGCGGTGCCGGGTTCCAGCTTCTTTGCCGAGGACGTGAACAACCTGATTCGGCTCCACTTCGCCCGCAGCGAGGCGTCTCTCACCGAGGCGGTCGGCAGGCTCCAGAAGCTGAAAAGGTACCTGTGATATGCGGCGGAAAGACAGAGAGATAACCGACAGGGCCCTCATCGCCGGCATGCTGGACATGGCGGAGATACTGCACATCGCCGTCAAGAACGAGCCGTTCCCCTATGTGGTGCCGGTGAACTTCGGCTATGAGTGGCGCGCCGACGAGCTGGTGTT
>JAEEGY010000092.1 GCA_016280565.1 Fretibacterium sp. | reverse complement strand
CACGTTTTAACATCCTTTCCGGTCTCACCATAATTTTACAAACTTCGCGCCTCGCGTCGAACTTCCTGACGCTGAACCTTTGCCTTATCCTCTCCCAAATTATATGCGATTCTCACCTCTTCGCCCAGAGTCGGCTTAAGGAACTGTTGATTAAGTCTTATATTTCTGAGAGACTTTCAGGATGTAGCCTGATATAATAGCTATATCATGGAAGGCGGTGTTGGCGATGAAGCAGCAAACTTTTACAGATATTGAATACTCTAAGCGGAAAGTAAGGACTCGTCGTGAGGAGTTTCTTAACGCGATAGATAGAATAATCCCATGGGCAAATTGGATAGAGCTCATTGAACCCTACTATCCCTCCGGCAAACGAAGCCGCCCTACGCGAGGCGTTGAAACCATGCTTCGTATGTACTTGCTTCAGAACTGGTTTAACCTGTCTGATGTGGGTGTAGAAGAGGCAATTTATGACAGCCATGCGATGCGCTCATTCATGAGGATCGATTTTAGTTCCGAGCAGGTACCGGATGCAACGACATTGCTGAAATTCCGTCATCTTCTTGAAGAACATCACATTGGAGAAAAGATTTTCGAGGATGTGAAATCGCATCTTGAAAAAGCAGGTCTGATTATGCACGGCGGCAGCATTGTTGACGCTACGATTATCGCGGCGCCAAGTTCAACGAAGAATAAGGATGGACAGCGTGATCCTGAGATGCACCAGACGAAGAAGGGGAATCAATGGTATCACGGAATGAAAGTTCATGCGGGCGTGGATGCGGGGTCAGGTTATGTGCATACGATTACGGGAACGGCGGCGAATGTGCACGATATTGTTGAAGCCCCGAAGCTGATCCGTGATGACGATGATGTAATGTACGGTGATTCAGGCTATACTGGCATTGAAAAACGGCCAGAAGTTCAAAACGATGAGCATTTATCCCAGGTAGAGTACCGAACTTGCCACAAACCCAGCCGGCTGAATATTTCTGCAGGCTACAGCGGGACGAATTGGGAACGAAAGATTGATAGTAAGAAAGCGTCTGTACGGTGTAAAGTGGAGCACGTGTTTCTGATTGTCAAGCGGCAATTTGGGTACTGTAAAACGGTATACCGAGGAATTGCCAAAAACATGAACAGGTTTTTTATGTTATTTACCAGTGCAAACCTGTTAATGTGTATAAGGGCAGGCAGAGCGTAAGAGTTCTGTCCGGCTTAATTTTGTATTTTTCCTATGAACATGCCGGGGAAAGGCTGTATGGGGTGGAATTAAGAAGGATATTTGTAAATTCTTAGGGGCGAAACCAAATTTTTTCACCTCGTACCTCAACACCTGAACCTTGAGTATCGTTGTTCAGCGTTTCCTTAACGTTATACAGGAAAGCTATGTGCGATGGCTTCAGGACGTGGCAGCAGAACGTGGCCTGCCTTCTGCCAATCTATGGGATATGTTCTCTGCTATGGAACTATCCCGACGGCGCGAACTTTCTCTCGATGGGATTCACCTCAATGCTGAGGGGCATCGAATTATGGCAGACTTTATGGCTGAACTCCTGCAGGCCTATAATTTGACTGAGGGTGTGTCCATCATCAATGGCAGGGTGGAGTGCTGATGAAGAATAACGAGACAAAGCCGCAAAAGATTCTTGTTCGCGGAGCCAGGGTGCATAACCTGAAGAATATCGACGTGGACATTCCGCTGGGCAAGATTGTCGGCATCGCAGGCGTATCGGGGTCTGGCAAATCATCGCTTGCCCTGGGTGTCCTCTATGCCGAGGGTTCCCGACGCTACCTTGAGGCACTTTCAACCTACACACGCCGCAGGATGACACAGGCGGCAAAGGCGCAGGTTGACGAGATACTCTATGTCCCGGCGGCGCTGGCGCTCCATCAGCGCCCAGGCGTTCCCGGCATACGCAGCACCTTCGGGACCGGTACGGAGCTTCTGAACAGCCTGCGGCTCATGTTCTCGCGCCTCGCGAACCACCGCTGCCCCAACGGGCATTACCTGGAGCCCACTCTGGCGGTCGCGGCGCAACAGGAACTTATCTGCCCAGAGTGCGGTGAGCATTTCTACGCGCCGGGAGCGGAGGAACTTGCTTTCAACAGTCAGGGTGCCTGCCGTACCTGCGGTGGGACCGGCACGGTTCGGACGGTGGATGAATCGACGCTCGTCCCAGACGAGTCTCTGTCCATTGACGAGGGTGCCGTGCTTCCATGGCAAACGCTCATGTGGTCCCTCATGAAGGATATCGCCAGGGATATGGGAGTGCGGACAGACGTGCCATTCCGCGAGCTGACGCCCAGGGAACGGGATATCGTTTTCCGGGGCCCCGCAGTTAAAAAGCACATGATCTACCAGAACAAGACGAACGGCGCGGCGGGGGAGATGGACTTCACCTACTTCAACGCGATTTACACGGTGGAGAATGCGCTGTCCAAGGTCAAGGATGAGAAGGGAATGAAGCGTGTCGAGAAGTTTCTGAAAGAGGATATCTGCCCCGACTGCGGCGGCACACGGCTGTCCGAAGCGGCAAGAGCGCCAAAACTGCGCGGCATTTCTCTTGACGCGGCCTGCACAATGCCGCTGTCCGAGCTTGTGAAGTGGGTGGCCGGTGTGCCCGATTCGCTGCCGGAGGCTATGCGTTCTATGGCGGAATCTATCTGTGAATCCTTTGATATCACGGCAAAGCGGCTGATGGACCTTGGACTGGGATATCTCTCACTTGACCGCGCAGCGTCCACTCTTTCTACCGGGGAGCGCCAGAGGATGCAACTTGCCCGTTCCGTGCGCAATCGGACGACCGGTGTTCTTTATGTCCTTGACGAGCCGTCCATCGGCCTGCATCCCTCTAATATCGAAGGACTGAACGCCGTGATGCACGACCTCGTGGCGGACGGAAACTCTGTCGTGTTAGTGGATCATGATACACAGGTCTTATCGGAATCGGACTGGCTCATTGAGATGGGGCCGGATTCCGGCGCGGATGGAGGGCAGGTCATAGCCGAGGGAACCATTGAGGAGATAAGCCATAATCCCGTCTCAAAAATCGGACCGTTCTTGTCCAGGACAGAGAACATTTCACTTCGCCCAAAAATCTCAGCCTCAGAGTTGTTCGACAGGGGGGATATTTCTCTGTCAACCGCTGCTATCCATACGGTAAAGCCTCTAAACGTCCACATCCCAAAGGGAAGATTGACTGCTGTGACCGGCGTCTCCGGTTCTGGCAAGACAACTCTGATCCTTGAGAGCCTGATACCTGCTCTGGAGGCAAGGACAGGGGGGAAGAAACTGCCGGCCCATGTGAAGGGGATAGACGCGGAGGGCATACGGCAGGTTAAGCTCATTGACGCTACGCCCATCGGCATCAACGTGCGTTCGACGGTTGCCACATACGCCAACGTACACGATGAGCTGCGAAAAGTCTACGCCAGAACTTCAAATGCCAAAGAACACGGTTTTAAGGCCGGGAATTTCTCCTACAACACGGGAAATCTGCGCTGTCCTACCTGTGATGGGACGGGGACCATCAGTCTTGACGTGCAGTTCCTTCCTGACGTGGAGATACCTTGCCCTGACTGCAAAGGCTCAAGGTACGCACACATAGCCGGACAGATACGGCGCACATCCAGGGCAGGAGAATCGTATTCCCTGCCGGAACTTATGGCGATGGACATCAATCATGCGCTGTCTGCCTGTAAAGATTTGAGTCTTGTACGCCAGCGGCTTCAGATTTTGAAGGATCTGGGGCTTGGATACCTGACGTTGGGAGAGGCTACGCCCAGTCTCTCCGGCGGTGAGGCACAGCGTTTGAAACTTGCCTCCGAAATGGGACACCGCCAGGAGGATACCGTTTTTGTGTTCGATGAGCCCACGATCGGCCTGCATCCACTGGATGTACGGACTCTGATTGATGTCTTTCAGAGGCTTATTGAGAACGGCGCCACGGTCATCGTTATTGAACACGACCTTGACGTTATACGCAGCGCTGATTACATCATTGACATGGGGCCGGGCGGAGGCGAGGAGGGCGGCCGGATTGTGGCGTCAGGGACGCTTGAGGGAATCTGCTCCTGCGCTGAGAGCATTACAGCGAAATATCTGAGGTAGAGCATTCAGGATTCACGATTTATAATCCAAGCTCCTCGTCAATCATCACGACCTCGCTCTCGACGTTTTTCATCCTTCTGAGGTAGATCGTAAGGGCATTGCATATCCGGTCTGGGCTCGCGCAGTCATAGCAGCGATCTCCCTTTACAGCACAGGGAGTCTTAAATCCAAAACGCCTGGCGTTCCTGGGCGCGGCAATGTTCCGTGCTCTCCAGATGGCCCGTTCCAGCGTGGGCTCTATTTTGTTTGTGCCGAAGACGAAGAAGACCCGCCTATGCCCGAACAGGGAAGCGGCGACGCGGTTCCCCGTGCTGTCGATGTTCACCAGCTCACCTGTCTCGGAAGCACCGTTGACCGAGGTGAGGTATATGTCCGCAGTCAGGGCACGCTTAGCAACTTCAATGAACTCAGTGCCGGAATAGTGCCGCGGGGCGATGACGGTGTTGTCCCTCGATAGGAGTTCCGCTATGTTCATAGACTCCAGCGTGGCGGAATCCCCCAGGCCCACCGTCGTACCGTGGATGCTCCCCGCTATGTATTCCGCCGCCGCCTCTGCCGTATCGAAGAACGCGACCTTAAACAAATTGTGTTCCAGTGCGCGGATCATGCCCTCATAACGTTCCCGGCTCATGATGTTTTCCTCCGTCTCCTTAACCTGCCCGGTCTTAAACGTATTCTTCCATAGCTTCCGCCATGACTTCAAATATCCCTTTACAGACGCCCTGCGTAGAGTTCTTCTGCTTGTCACCCTCTCATCTCACCTCCTCTCATCTATAGATTCTCAGGACACTGCCGTCCTTCAGTTCATAATAATTATACAGGGCTCTTTATCAAGTGTAAAAAATATCTGCTTATTATTGACCTTTAGAAAGACTGTCCAGCCAATCCGCCCATTCCTGCGTGGCGCATCTCTCCAGGCCGCGCCAGCGTATAGATCGAAAACCACAGTACCGCCTTGACCACGGCTAAGCCCCGATACTCCTTCATAGCCTGAACAAGCCGTCTGATATCCTCCACCTGTGTTAACGCGCCCATAGGACGCGGCTTGACGGCCTTCAAGGCATCCTTGAAGTGCATGGAAGAGTCCGTTTGCAATATCCACAGGCGGCACTATAGTGGGGCAACCTGGCCGAAAATCTGTTTTATCCGCTTGACCGTCTCTAATCGTCCACTCTCTTCAATAGGACGCAACGCGGCCAGAAGCTCCGTGAGCATTGTGGGCCCCTCATTCTTTTGTATTGACCGGGGACAGACGGCAGATTTTATAACGTGTCCCCGGAACTGTACCCGGTCTTATACTTTGCTTTAGTGGTTTTTAGCGGTCTATAATATAACAAAAACCCCGCCATTCTGGCGGGTTTTTATTCCTACCGGTTCTTACCGGATTATCTTCTGGTGGAGATAAGGGGATTCGAACCCCTGACCTCTTGAATGCCATTCAAGCGCTCTCCCAACTGAGCTATATCCCCAAACCTTTGTTATTATAACTGATTCTTATATTCTGTCAATACATGGGAACAATGACGTGCCATTGCCTTAAATGTTAGATTTTCCACGGAGAGGGAAGGAATAGAAATAGGTGGAGGGTGGCAAGCAAGCTGATGTCTCTGACGGGATAGCGCACTTGGGAAGATTTCGTATCTCTTGTATAGCTGCTTTTGTGTTTTCCCATTTGAGTATAAACTGGAACGTATACGTTCCGGAGAAAACTGTTTCTGGGCTGTTTTTGCTATATAATTAAATCTGAGGGGAGGGGAGACTGTGCCATGGAACGGCCGGACGTTGGAAGAAACCATATTGAGATCATCGCCTTCGACCTGGACGGCACGCTCCTGAACTCCAGCAAGGAGCTCTCGCCGAAGAACGCCGAAACCCTCGAACGGGCTGCGGCAGCGGGCATTTACCTCGTCCCGGCCACGGGCCGCGCCCTTGTTGCCCTGCCGGAGGAGGTGCGCCGTCTGCCCTTTATACGCTATGTCATCGCGGCCAACGGCGCGCAGGTGCTCGACACGCAGGAGGGGACCACCGTCGTCCGGGCGGAGATCCCACGGCCTCAGGCAGTTGATATCATGCGGTACTTTGACACGGTGTCAGGCATCTACGACTGCTTTTTGGATGGCAAACCGTGGATGACCCGCGCATTTTTCGACAAAATTGAGGACTTTGCGCCAGACCCGCATATGCTGAAGATGCTGCGGGAGCTGCGCCAGCCGGTGGATGAGCTCAAGGCTTTTATCCAGGCACAGGGCAAGGACGTGCAGAAGGTACAGATATTCACCTGGGACAAAGAGGCGCGGGCGGATATGCTGCAAAACCTGGCGACACGTTTCCCTGGGACTGTGGTCTCCAGTTCCGCCCTCAACAACGTGGAGATCAACAACGAACACGCCAACAAGGGAGAGGCCCTGAGGCGGCTGGCGGAATATCTGGGCGTGGACAGGACTCAGACCCTGGCCTTTGGTGACGGGCTGAACGACATCAGTATGATCCGGGCGGCGGGCGTGGGCGTGGCCATGGCCAACGCGCCCCAGGAAGTTCGGGACGCGGCGGACTTTGTCACGCTGAGCTGCGACGAGAGCGGCGTCTCCGTTGGGATTGTTAAATTTGTTAAGGAGGTTTTCTAATGGCACGCAACATCACCTCACGAAGTGCCGATTATTCCCAGTGGTATCTTGACGTGATCAAGGCCGCGGAGCTGGCGGACTACGCGCCGGTGCGCGGC
Organism: Fretibacterium sp.; assembly: GCA_016280565.1. Taxonomy (GTDB): domain Bacteria; phylum Synergistota; class Synergistia; order Synergistales; family Aminobacteriaceae; genus JAFUYV01. Next base: position 4,036 of record JAEEGY010000092.1, on the reverse strand, counting down.
TGCATGGTCATCCGGCCGACGGGCTATGCGCTGTGGGAGTCGATCCAGAAGCACTTTGACGAGGAGTTCAAAAAGACGGGACACGTCAACGCTTACTTCCCGCTTCTCATTCCGTACGCCTTCCTGAACAAGGAGGCGGAGCACGTGGAGGGCTTTGCCCCGGAGGTCGCCACGGTGACCCACGCTGGGGGCGAGGAGCTGGAGGAGCCCTACGCCATCCGCCCTACGTCCGAGACGGTCATCGGCCACATGTACAGCAAGTGGATCCAGTCCTGGCGCGACCTGCCCGTCCTCATCAACCAGTGGTGTAATGTCATGCGGTGGGAGAAGCGTCCGCGCCTGTTCCTGCGCACGTCGGAGTTTTTGTGGCAGGAGGGCCACACGGCCCACGCCACGGCACAGGAGGCCCGGGAGGAGACCCTGCGGATGCTGGAGGTCTACCGCCAGGTGATGGAGGACAAGCTGGCCCTGCCCGTCATCCCCGGTGAGAAGACGGCAGGGGAGCGCTTCCCCGGCGCGGTGGATACCTACACCTGCGAGGCCATGATGAGCGACGGCAAGGCCCTCCAGGCGGGGACCAGCCACTTTTTGGGTCAGAACTTCGCCAGGGCCTTTGAGATCCAATTCCAGAACAAGGAAGGCGAGCTGGAGTTCTGCTGGACAACGAGCTGGGGCGTCTCCACCCGCCTGATTGGCGCGCTCATCATGACGCACTCCGACGAAGACGGCCTGATCCTGCCGCCGCGGGTTGCCCCGGTCAAGACGGTGCTGCTGCCCATCTCCAAGGACGAGAGCGTGGCGGAGAACGTGCTGCTGCCCAGGGCGAAGGAGCTCGCAAGCCAGCTCAACGGGGCTCTGGGCGGCCTCTGCACGGCCGTCGACACGCAGTTCCACATGCGGCCCGGCGACCGCTTCTTCACGCACCTTCAGAAAGGCGTGCCCCTGCGGCTGGAGCTGGGGGAGAAGGAGATGGAGAAGGGCACAGTGCGGGCCGTGCGCCGGGACACAGGCGAGAAAACGGATATCGCCATCGAAGCCCTGATCCCGACGGTGAAGGACCTGCTGGACGAAATTCAGGAGAACCTTTACACCCGCGCGAAGGACTTCCGCCTGGAGCACACCTCCACCGCCGGAAGCTACGACGAGCTGAAGGCCATCCTGGCGGAGAAGGGCGGATTCGTCGAGGCGTACTTTGGCGGCACGCCGGAGGACGAGCGCCGCATCAAGGAGGAGACGGGCGCAACGCCGCGCTGCATCCCCTGGGGGGATGAGAGCCGCGGCAAGTGCATCCTCACCGGCGGCGAGGGACGGAAGACGATCTTCGCCAAGGCGTACTGATAAAAGGACTCCCCCCGTCGTTTGTGGCGGGGGGAGCATTATATAGCAAAAGATTTTTTAATATTTTATTAGATCCTAAACATCGCGCGGATGGCGTTCAGCACCGCAAGGACCATGACGCCCACATCCGCAAAGACCGCCAGCCACATATTCGCGATGCCCAGCGCCCCCAGCGCCAGACAGGCCAGCTTCACGCCGAGGGAGAAGGCGATGTTCTGCCGGACGATGCCCAAACACCGGCGTGAGAGCCGGATGGCCTTCGCGATCTTGAGCGGGTCGTCGTCCATCAGCACCACGTCGGCGGCCTCAATGGCCGCGTCGGAGCCTATAGCCCCCATGGCAATGCCCACGTCGGCGCGGGAGAGGACCGGCGCGTCGTTGATGCCGTCGCCAACAAAACACACCCGGCCTTTTCTGCCCGCTTTTTCCGCCAGCAGTTCCTCCACCTTTGCCACCTTGTCCGCGGGCAGCAGCCCGGCATAAAACTCTTCAATACCCAGCTCTGCGGCTATCGGCTCCGCTGCGGCGGGGGCGTCCCCCGTCAGCATCACGGCGCGCTTCACCCCGGCGGCCTTCAGCGCGGCGACGGCTTCCTTCGCGTGGGGTTTCATCACGTCGGAGATCACGATGTGCCCCGCGTACTCCCCGTCGATGGCAATGTGGATGATCGTCCCCGCCCTGGCGCAGGGGTGCCATGCGGCCCCGAGGGTGTCCATAAAAGCAGCGTTCCCCACACAGACGAGTTTGCCGTTCACCCGAGCCCGGACGCCCAGCCCCGCCAGCTCCTCCACGTCCTCCACCGTGCAGTCGTCCGCCTCGTTGGGGTAGGCTCTTCGGAGCGAGTTGGCGATGGGGTGAGTGGAGTAGCGCTCCACATGGGCCGCCAGGTGCAGCAGCGCGGCCTCGTCCGGGCCTCCGGGAAGCGTTCCACGCTTCCCTCCTCCGACAGGCAAGGAGGCCTTAGCGTCGCAAGCGGCGCAGGATGCGCCCGCTTGTGAGCAACCGACACAGCCGACCAGCACAGCGCCACGAACCGGTCGGTCCGTGTAAGCTGGCTGTCTGTCTGGCACGCCGGGCCCGCGCTGCGGGTTTCCTACCGCCCCCCGCAGCGGATTTTTCTCAGGGTGGACGGCCACCACCTCAAAGACGCCCCGGGTCAGGGTCCCCGTCTTGTCAAAGGCCACGCAGTCCGCCTCAGACAGCATCTCAAGATAGTTCGAGCCCTTCACTAAGATCCCCTCGCGGCTGGCCCCGCCGAGCCCTGCAAAGAACGTCAGGGGAATGCTGATGACCAGCGCGCAGGGGCAGCTGATGACCAAAAAGGTCAGAGCCCGGTAGAGCCAATCCCCCCAATTGGGGGAGAGCCCCAGGCCCACCATGCGGACCAGCGGAGGCAGGACCGCCAGGGCCATCGCCCCGCAGCAGACGGCGGGGGTGTAGGCCCGGGCAAAGCGGGAGATGAAGTTCTCGGACCGGGACTTTCGGGAGCTGGCGTTCTCCACGAGGTCAAGAATTTTTGAGACCGTGGACTCCCCAAACTCGCGGGTGGTCCGCAGCTTCAGCACATGGGACAGGTTCACGCAGCCACTGACCGCTTCGTCCCCAACGCCCGCCCCCCAGGGCACGCTCTCGCCGGTGAGGGCGCTGGTGTCAAGACTGGATCTCCCCTCGATGATCACGCCGTCGATGGGCACCTTCTCCCCCGGCCGCACCACGATGACGCTCCCCACGGGGACCTCGTCGGGGTCTACAGTCTCTAACTTTCCGTCCCGCTCCAGGTTGGCGGTGTCCGGCCGGATGTCCATCAGGGCGCCGATGTCCCGGCGGCTCCGGCCCACGGCGTAGCTCTGGAACAGCTCGCCGATCTGGTAGAACAGCATGACGGCGATGGCCTCAAGGTAATCGCCCTCCTGCCCGGCCAGCTCGTTGTAAACCGCCAGGGCCAGCGCGCCAAGGGTCGCCACAGCCATTAAGAAGTTCTCGTCAAACACCTGGCGGTTGCGAATGCCCTTTGCGGCCCTGAGCAGGATGTCGTGCCCCACGATCAGGTAGGGAACAAGATAAAGCGCAAACCGCAGCGCTCCCGTGGCGGGCAAAAACGCCAGCCCCACCAGCAGCGCCGCTGCCAGGACGATGCGTGCCAACATCCGCTTCTGTTTCCTGTTCATGGCGCAAAGCCCCGCTTCAGAGGTGTATCTCGCAGTCTTCCTCGACCTTTTTGCAGTTCTCACGAACGGCCCTCATCACCGCCGCCGTGTCCTGGCCCTCCTCGAAATCCACGGTCATCTTCAGCGTCATGAAGTTCACCGTCGCGTCCCGCACGCCGGGCGTTTTTTTGGCGGCGTCCTCCATCTTGTTGGCGCAGTTGGCGCAGTCGACCTCGATCTTATAAACTTTTTTCATTCTTTTACCTCTCTCCTGTCGCTGAAGGCGGGGGGACCTCCCCGCCGTTATGGGACTATTTTACCGTGTTCAGTGTTCCTAAAAAAGGGATGCCCCGAAAGGCATCCCAATAATGGCAAATCTCTTCCAACTGAACACCGGCCGCGGTTTAACGCTTCGAGAACTGCCTCTTGCCGCGGGCGCCCTTCTGACCAAACTTCTTGCGCTCCACCATACGCGGGTCGCGGGTCAGAAGCCCTTCCTTCTTCAGGGCGGGGCGCAGGTCCGGGTTCATCTTGATGAGGGCGCGGGCGAT
>JAEEGY010000091.1 GCA_016280565.1 Fretibacterium sp. | reverse complement strand
GGCGAGGGCGAGCAGCCCTTCGGCGTGCCTCAGTTCGAGAACTACGGCAAGGCCCTGATCGGCCGCACGGACGGGAAGATCGACGCGGTCAGCGGGGCCACCATGACCCGCAACGGCATCACCGAGGCCGTGGAGAAGGCCCTGGCCGCGGCCCGGGGCGAGAAGTCCGGGAGCGCTGGCGGAGCGATGACCTTCACGCCGGGCGAGTACACCGCCACTACCGATGGCTACAACGGCCCCGTGACGGTCAAGACCACCTTCGAGAAGGACAAGATCAAGCCCATCGAAGTGGCTAAGAGCGCGGAGACGGCGCACGTGGGCGATGTGGCTTTTGACGCCATGATCCCCGAGATGCTCCAGGCCAACGGCTCCGGCGTGGACGCGGTCTCCGGCGCCACGTTCTCGGCCCGCGCGCTGCGCACCGCTGTGAACAACGCGGCTGAGCAGGCCGGCTGCACCAACATGGACGCCTTCAAGGCGGCCACGGTGAAGCACGAGCCCGGCAAGCCCGTCGAGGTGACCTTTGACGTGGTCATCGTCGGCGCGGGCGGCGCGGGCGTGGCCGCAGCGGCTCAGGCGGCCCAGGACGGCAACACGGTCCTCATCATCGAGAAGAACGCGGAAGTGGGCGGCAACACGCTGGTGTCCGGCGGACAGTTCCAGAGCGTCATGCCCTACCTGGTGTGGGACCCCAGGGACCCCGACGCCACCACGGGCGTCTATGCCTTCAACGGCCAGACCTACAACAAAGTGAAGTCCGTCCCCGGCTGCATCAACGAGCTGAAGATGATCCTCAACTGGAACGAGGCCCCCTTTGACGAGGCGTACTACAAGGACCACGAGTTCGTGGCCGGCGACGCGGTGGAGCTGTCCAGGCACGGCGTCCACGCGGAGTATCTGCCCGTGCTGAAGGCCCTCAAGGCGGAGATCAAGGCTTATCTCGACTGGGCGCAGCCGAAGCTGGACGCCGGCACCCCCGAGGGGCAGCTTGCTCTGTTCTCCACGCTGAACCTCCACATCTTCCAGACCTATTACGGCGGCCTGCGCCAGAGCGCGGACAAGAGCCATTGGATCTACGGCGATGTCAACCTGGTCAAGCAGTTCATCGAGGGCGGCCAGGGCCTGAAGGAGTGGCTGGAGTCCATGGGTTCCAGCTTCATCGAGGACGGACAGCCCACCCTCATCGGCGCTCTGTGGTATCGTGAGAACGAGTTCATCGGCGCCAATGTCGATATGGACGGCGACGGCAAGACCGAGGAGTACCCCGGACGCTGGGGCGCGTACTTCGTGGCGCCGCTCCACGAGTTTTTCAAGGCGAACAAAGCTAACCACATCATGCTTTCCACCACGGCCAGGGAACTCATCAAGGAAGGCGGCCGCGTGGTGGGCGTCAAGGCCGTCCGCTTTGACGGCACGCCGGTCACGGCCTACGCCACCAAGGGCGTCATCATCGCCACGGGCGGCTTTGCGGCCAACATCAAGAAGGTCCTGGACGACAACGTCTATTGGTCCAACGAGTACCTCTCCTCTTCGACGAAGACGACAAACCGCTCCTCCCAGCAGGGCGACGGCATCGTGATGGCAGAGGCTGTGGGCGCCGGGGCGACCGGCACGGGCTTCACCCAGCTCATGCCCATCTCCTGGATCGACAACGGCAACCTGGCCTTCGGCGGCGGCAACTACGCCTGCTGGATCAACCCCAACACGGGGCACCGCTTCGTGGACGAGGGCGCCGAGCGCGACGTGCTCTCCCTGGCGGAGTTCCGCAACGGCATGGAGTACAAGGGCAGCAAGGGCGTGTTCCTGGAGTTCTACAACGCCGAGCAGAAGATGCCCGCGCCCATGCAGCTTGCCGACGGCGACTTCCCCGGTCGTTACTATCGCCGCAAGATCGCCCAGCTTCCTGAGCTGTTCAAGGAGCTTGGCATCAAGGCCGACCCGCAGACCGTCATCGACACCATCAAGGCCTACGACAAGGCCGTGATGACCGGCAGCGAGTTCCCGGATGTGGGAAAGGCCATCGCCTCCCGCACGGTGGGCAACGTCCAGAAGAACGAGGACGGCACCTACAAGCCCGAGACCTACGACCTTGAGAACACGCTGCTCACCGTCCGCCTGATGGCCCCCAGCACGCACCACACCATGGGCGGCCTCATGGTTGACACGGAGCGCCACGTCCTGACCCCGGAGGGCAAGATCATCCCCGGCCTGTACGCGGCGGGCGAGGTCACCGGCGGCATCCACGGCGGCAACCGTCTGGGCGGCAACGCGATCGTCGAGATCTTCGTTTCCGGACGCACGGCGGCGAAGGCTGTCACCGCGGACAACAAGTAGTTCGGCTTCATCGCTGTTTGCAAAACAAGAGGGCTGCCCTGCGGCGGCCCTCTTTCATTTTGAGTCATCTTGTCAAAAGGTCCGTCCGACAATATAATGTAGGCCGTGAGGTCAGGAGGAGGCAGGGAAGAGAGGTGAAAGCAAAGAGTAACGTTGTTGCGCAAAACCGAAAGGCACGGCATGATTATTTTATCCTCGACACCTTTGAGTGCGGGATCGTCCTGACGGGGACGGAGATTAAGAGCGTGCGGGCCGGGAACCTGAACCTCAAGGATTCTTACGCCTCCCTTGAGGACGGGGAGCTTTGGCTGCTGGGGATGCACATTTCCCCTTATGAGAAGGGCACCTATTACAACCACGAGCCGGAGCGGAGGCGAAAGCTGCTGCTCCACCGGCATGAGCTGATACGCCTGAGGGGGAAGGTACGCGAAAAGGGCTTGACATTGGTCCCCCTGTCCGTTTATATTAAAGATGGCCGCCGCGCGAAGGTGGAGCTGGCTCTGGCCCAGGGCAAATCGGCCCACGACAAGAGGGACGCCATCGCCGACAGGGACGCCAAACGGGATATGGCCCGGGCGGTGCGCCGCGGCGGGCGCTATGATGATTGATGTAGAAGATTAAATTGGGGGCGACAGGTTTCGACGGCGTGTGGAGGGTCTGATGGAGCAGGTCGAGTTACGTCCGTAATCCTCGCTAAACATTCGGGCAAAAAATAACTGTCGATTACGACTACGCATTGGCGGCTTAGAGCCGTTCACGTCAACGGATGAGCTTTTCCGTCGGTTCGCCGGAGACGTCATTCAGGCGGATGCTCCGCTTTTCGTCGGATCTTGCGGAAGTGGAAAAGATCAGAGGTCTTGGAAGAGGAACGGCTGTTTTCTGCCCACCCCTCGCCGACAACTAAAAGGAAACTAAGCCTGTAGCGCCATCACGGCTGGCCCGCGTCGGACGGGAGTTCAATTCTCCCCGCCTCCACCAAGAGGATAAACGCCCCAGGGCGTTAAGTTTAGAAACCCGCTTAAAAAGCGGGTTTATTGTTATACTTAGTATTGTTATACTTAGAATGAAGGGAGAAGATGATGGAAGAGCAGTATGAGATTGTCCATTACGAGGAAAATGGGCACGATATCTATCAGGAGTGGCTTGACAACCTGCGGGATGAACGCGGCAAGATGGCCATAATTAGAGCTGTTGACCGTGTAGAAGAGGGGAACTTCGGAAAGAACCATTTTTGCAGGGATGGGGTCTGGGAGTTGATTGTCGATACAGGGCCAGGCTATAGAGTTTATTATTCCAGGATTGGCAGTATCGTTGTTTTATTGCTGTGCGCTGGACAGAAGCGTGGACAGAACAGGGACATAGAGAAAGCAGTTTCTTATCTTGAACATTATAAGGAGGGGCATTAACCATGATAATTTCCACTATTTCTCATGAAGAGGCTACGATAAGGAGTTTTATGCGTGACCCTGAATTTGCGGAACGTTTATTAAAGGAAGTAATAGCCGATGGGGATTGTAACGAAATTCGCCGTGTTAAG